>NZ_JCAKMY010000035.1:0-30251 GCF_059515845.1 Acinetobacter sp. CY79 | reverse complement strand
TGTAAGCCCAAAATAGAAATGTCCGGTTTCTCCAAAGTAAAAATGTCCGCTTTTAGAATATGCATTTTTGCAATTTCCTTAGCGGACGGTTTGATATGTTGGTGTCTATGTCGGATAAAGAACTTAAACGATTGTCGGTCTTGCAGGAAATCTGTGATCAACGCATAACTCAATCCCAGGCTGCTCAGCTACTTCATATCTCAGAACGTCAGATCAGACGCTTACTGCAGAAATACAAAGCTCAAGGTCCCGCTGCATTAGCCCATGCCGGTCGTGGCCAAATCAGCAATTCCAAACTTCCTGAAGAACTCAGACTTAAGTGCCTCAATATTGTTTCAGATCAACTTTATGGTTTCGGACCCACTTTAGCGCATGAAAAGCTCACCACCGTGCATGGATTCGATCTTTCAGTAGAAACCCTGCGTTCCTGGATGATTGCAGCCGATTTATGGATTCCTCGCTGCAAGCGCCTGAAACGCCCATATCAGCCTCGTTATAACCGAGATTGTTATGGTGAATTGATCCAAATTGATGGCTCACACCATGATTGGTTTGAAGGTCGAGCACCTAAATGCTGTCTGCTAGTATTCATCGATGATGCCACAGGAAAATTGCAGCATTTACGCTTCTGTGCGTCAGAGTCAGCCTTTGACTATATGATTTCGACACGTTTATATATCGAACAGCATGGTAAGCCATTGGCATTTTACAGTGACAAACATTCAGTTTTTAGGGTGAATCAAAGCAGCAAGAAAGACACCAAGATTACCCAGTTTGGACGTGTTCTGAGCACTCTCAATATCGATATCATTTTCGCTAACTCCCCTCAAGCCAAAGGCCGTGTAGAACGCGCCAATAGAACGCTTCAGGACCGTCTGATCAAAGAGATGCGTCTGGAAGGCATCAGTTCGATTGCAGATGCCAATAAGTGGCTGCCGTGCTTTATTGAGCAATTTAATCGTAAATTTGCCAAGATGGCCTTTAATCCCAAGGATCTGCACCGGACTATCACTGAAACAGCCGAAGAATTAGATGATGTTTTTACCTGGCGTGAACCCCGCAGGGTCACCAACAGCTTGACGATTACTTATGATAAATGCGTATATATCTTGGAAAACAGCGAAGAAAATCAAAGATTGATCGGTAAGTATCTTGAGTTCCTGGAATACCCGGATGGTACTGTAGCCCTCATGCATGATGGTCGAAAGATCAATTACAGCCTCTTCGATAAATTAAGTCAGCTGAATCAGCGAGAGATTGTTGAGAATAAACGTTTGGGTTCTGTGCTGGCACATATTCAACAACAGCATGAACAACTGGAACAACAAAACAAACGCAATCGTTCACAAAAGATGCCACGTAGACGAGCACAGAAAACAGCAGTTCAACAACGAAATCTGAATCCTGTGCTTGACTTGGAAATGTCCATATAGGACATTTCTATTTGGTTATTAGGTAGGACATTTCTACTTGGGAATAACACTTGGGTTTTTAAGACCTATAGAATTGGAGTCCATTTATTTTTGAGCTTTAGCATTCATTACAATAATAAGTAAAGCACTGAGATAAGTTTTAAGTGCAGAAGAACAGGGCGACGATATGAGTGCATTAAAAAATTGAAGTTTGAATAGGTTATAAATATAAAATACAAAAAAAGCCCAAGTCATGATGCTTGGGCTTTTTGTTGAGACTTTTACATCTCGAATATGGCGTCCCTACGGGGATTCGAACCCCGGTTACCGCCGTGAAAGGGCGATGTCCTAGGCCTCTAGACGATAGGGACAGTGCGAAGTAAATATATTTAAACCATTTCAAAACTTGAAATACAAGTACTGAAATTTAATGGCGTCCCTACGGGGATTCGAACCCCGGTTACCGCCGTGAAAGGGCGATGTCCTAGGCCTCTAGACGATAGGGACTAAATAAACATACATACTTCTGAAATTGGCGTCCCTACGGGGATTCGAACCCCGGTTACCGCCGTGAAAGGGCGATGTCCTAGGCCTCTAGACGATAGGGACGTTTCAGAGGTGCGCGTATATTAGGGTGGATTTGTAAGTGTGTCAAACCTTTTTGTACATGTATTTAAAGGAAAAGGGTGCGTTCGTATGAAAATAAATCAAAACTAAGTGTGGTGTCGAATATTCCATCAAGAAATATAAGATTAGGGATTTAAGAATTTTTATGATCTGTTTAAAGGTTAGGCTAGAGATTTACACTTTATATCGAAGTGGTGTTGTAGATAAAAGTAAGATCAAAAAGAGTGGCATTAGCCACTCTTAATCATCTGTTCAGGCTAATTTTTAGGATGATAAAACACATAATAACTGGCATAACATGTTGCAATAAATGCTAAACATCCAAAAAAACTAACACGCATCGTCGGATCGAACACCATACTGATACAGGTAATAAAACAGAAAATGAAACCTAAGATCGGTACGATTGGAAAAAGCGGTGCTGCAAATCCAAGATCTTTCGCAGCTTTACCTTGTTTGTACCATTGGCGACGGAAGTTATATTGGCTTAAGCAAATACTCATCCACACCACAACCATAGTAAATGCGGCAATTCCTAAAAGATTGGTGAAAATCGTTTCAGGGGCGAATTGCTCTGAAAGTAAACCGGGCATTGCGCCAATCATGGTGACCATAACAGCAATATATGGGATTCCACGCGAATTCACTTTTGAGAAGACAGCAGGAAGTTGCTTGTTAAAGGAAAGAGACCACATCATACGAGAGGCTGCAAACAGACCAGAGTTCGCAGCGGACAATAATGCGGTGATAATCACAAAGCGAATAATGTCTTCTGCATACGGAATACCGATATGTTGGAATACCGTCACGAATGGACTGCTACTGACACCTTCAGCAGCTAGCCCCGCTTCTTGATGAGGAAGTAGGGAGGTCACCACAACTATGGTTCCGACAAAGAAAATCAATAACCGGAAAATCGCGGTATTGATCGCTTTAGGGACATTTTTGGCTGGATCTTTGGTTTCACCCGCAGCAACACCAATCAACTCTGTTCCTGAAAATGCAAAGTTGACAATTAACATGGTGGCAAAGATGGGGAAAATGCCTTCAGGGAACCAACCCTCAGAGGTTAAATTGCTGAACAAAGGCGCAGATTCATAGCCTTGATAGCCGAGTACCCCAAAAATAGCCAATAAGCCCAATAAGATAAAAGCAACGACTGTAACGACTTTCACCAGTGCCAGCCAAAACTCTGACTCTGCAAACCAGCGTGTTGAAATCATATTTAACGTAAATACGAAAGCACCAAAGATGATGGTCCAAATCCACATGGATATATCTGGGAACCACTCTTGCATCAGTAATGCAGCAGCAGTGAACTCGGTACCGAGTGTCACAGACCACGTTAACCAGTATAACCATGTGATGGTATAACCTGTGCCTGGACCAATATAGCGCTTAGCATAAGCACCAAAAGAACCTGACTCAGGCATATGTACGGCAAGCTCACCTAAACACAGCATCACCATGTAAGCGATGATACCGCCAAGAAAATAAGCAAGAATGGCACCTACAGGCCCCGTTTGTGCAATGACTTCACCCGACCCTAGAAAAAGTCCAGTACCGATTGCGCCACCAAGCGAAATCATAACCAGATGTCGAGTACTCATAGCGCGTTTTAAAGGCGCAGAATTGCCCTGATGCGTAGCATCATTCGGAGATGAGTGCATAGGAATTGAATAGAATCAAAAGAATGAAGCGAGTTATTGTAGTGAAAAACCACAGATCTGCAATGAAATAATAGTAATTTTGGATATGCTTTGATCGTGTGCGATCAATAGATGGCGTCCCTACGGGGATTCGAACCCCGGTTACCGCCGTGAAAGGGCGATGTCCTAGGCCTCTAGACGATAGGGACGTTGCGAGGTGATGTGTATACTAAGGATTTAATATTTCTTTGTCAAAATAGATTTAACTATAATAGGTTTAAATGCTCATACATTGAACAAAAACAAGCAATTAATTTTATTTAAAAATGATATAGCAACATTTTTTGTTAATCATAAAGTTCTTATTCATTCAAATTCATTTTCTTCATAGCTTTATGTCTATAAATCTTATTCAAATTTGATAAGATTGATTCACTTTGTACAGTAGGAAATTTTAGTGCTGCCTTTTAAACTTTGGGTCGATGCTGATGCACTTCCCAAAATCTTACGAGAAGTGATTCTACGCGCTTCTGATCGATACCAACTGGAAGTCACTTTCGTAGCAAACCAAAATGTCGGGATTACATCTTCCGTTCGTATCAATTCAATTCAAGTCATGAGTGGTGCAGATCAAGCAGATAAAGAAATCGTAGATCGCATGAAACAGCATGACATTGTCATGACGCAAGATATACCGCTAGCTGCACAAGTGATTGAAAAAGGTGGAATTGCCATTCATCCTCGTGGTGAAATCTGGACAGAATCTAATATCAAAGCCCGTCTACATTTACGCGATTTTATGGATACATTACGTGGTGCTGGAGTTAATACTGGTGGGCCTGCACCGATCTCTGAGCGTGATAAGCGTGAGTTTTCAAGTGCACTTGATCAAACCATTATGAAGCAAAAGCGTAAAACAGCTCAGCTTTAATCACTTATCTATTTAAATGTATTTATCCGATGTCTGATTTTAGATCACACAAAAGTCATTCCATTGATTCTGTTCAGATCTGTAAAGTTTGGTTTTAGTTATTTTGAAACGATAACCCATTATTAAAGAAGAGAGTGAATGCCTTCAAAATCCAATATTGCACTTACCTATGCGTTACTGGTCTTGATTTGGGCGACTACACCTTTGGCAATCGTGTGGAGTGCAACTGACTTACATCCTTTATGGGCATTAGCACTTCGCTTCTTTCTCGCATTTCCCATTGCATTGATACTACTACTGATCTTAAGAGGGCGTTTACCGCTAGATCAGCGTTCAATTTTAAGTTATACCGCAGGCGCATTTAGTTTTATTGTTTCACAAGTTTTTACTTATTTAGCGATTGATTATCTGAGTTCTGGGCTGATTGCACTGATGTTTGGTCTAGCACCATTAATCACTGGAATTCTAGGCGTTTTTATATTTAAAATAGGTCTGTATTGGAGTCAATGGCTAGGCATGATGATTGCTTTGAGCGGTCTAGCGATCATTAGTCTCGGGGCAGATCAACACGTTGTACATCCTGCCGGCATCATATTGATGTTGGTCAGTGTCTTTATATATTGTGCTACAATGTTCTGGATCAAGAAAATTAATGCACCATTGAAACCTTTATCTCAAGCAACGGGATCAATTACGGTTTCGACATTGATTGCACTTTGTATGTTGCCATTTATTTGGCAATACGTTCCAATATCACTGCCCGAATCCAAGTCTCTTATTGGCTTGTTATATGCAGTGGTGATGTCTTCGTTACTGGCAATGTTCTGTTATTTTAAACTGGTTAAAACTATTAAAGCCACCACATTATCATTGACCACGGTATTAACACCCATCATTGCTTTAGGTGTAGGTGCTTATTTTAATCATGAAGCTTTAACGACGATGACTTTCATCGGTGCGCTTGTACTACTTACGGGTCTATTGATTTACTTTTCTAAAGATTTTCTACTTGCCTATAAAATCAATCACTAAAAATTTCAGCATTGGGTTGAGGTGTAAATTTACAGCCTCAACATTCAGACTGGTGTTGAGTAACAGCATTGGCAAGTTTCACTCGATCCTGCGGATGCAAAGTAATGAAATATGCTCCTGTACGATATTTACCATTTTCTTCAGGACGACTATAAACAACGTGTGCAGTTGCAGCGATATGGAAGAAATTTTCAGGGTGGCTTAAGCTAATATGAATATATGAACCATCTGGAATTTCTTTATCGCTGTAAAAACTCAATCCAGTTTCTGATAGGTTCACTGAATCAGGAATGGGTAACATGGTTTGTACAATAGAATCGTATAGAGAACCATTAATGAGGTTTAATTTTTGGTTAAATAAGGATAAGATTCGAGCAATTTGTTGATCTTTTTGATTTAATTGTTCTAATTCGTATAGAAGCGCATGATCAAATTGATCTAATTCTGCAAGTAAGAGAAAATAACGCGGTAATACAAAATTTGAATCATATGGATCATTGAGAGCTATTTCCTCAGAAATGATCTGATAGTTAATCCTTAGCGCAGCATCAATACGGGACATGACGCGTCTTTCGCTTTCTCCACTTTGGTGCTGTAGAGCTTCCATTAAAACACCTCGGACTAGATGGTATGTTTAAACCGATCTCGCTGTATATAGGGTTGAGATACACTCGCGCACGGCGGAGTAATCACTTTATTTCTTTTATTGCTTTGGTATCAATGATCGGGTTGACTCTCGGGGTCGCTGTTCTTATTACAGTTTTATCTGTGATGAATGGTTTCGATCGCGAACTGAAAAACCGAGTTTTGGGTATGATACCTCAAGCTACTGTTTCTTCAACACAAATTTTAACAGACTGGCCAGAGCTTGCCAAGAAGATTGATACACACGAACATGTTGTCGGGACAGCGCCATTTACACAATTACAAGGCATGCTGACAGCCCAAGGGCAGGTTGCAGGAATCATGGTGACCGGGATTGAACCTGACTATGAAAAGAAAGTTTCAATCATTCAAGATCATATGGTGCAGGGCGATATTAACGCTTTGAAAAAAGGAGAGTTTGGTATTGTTCTGGGCAAACAAATGACGGATGCATTGGGCTTAAGTCTAAATGATAGTGTCACTTTAGTTTTACCTGAAGCTACGCCTTCACCGGCTGGTGTCGTACCACGTTTCAAACGTTTTAAAATTGTGGGTATCTTCAGTATTGGTGCTGAAGTTGACTCGATGATGGGATATATCGCCTTGAATGATGCTTCGACTTTGCTCCGTTTACCCGATGGTGCGCAAGGCGTACGTATGAAACTGGATGATATTTTTAAAGCACCTCAGGTAGCTGACGAGATTGTTCAGCAATTGCCAGGACAGTTCTATGCATCCAACTGGACCTATACACACGGCAACTTGTTTAGTGCGATCCAAATGGAAAAAGCAATGGTGAGTTTATTATTATTCCTCATTGTACTGGTTGCAGCGTTTAACATTGTTTCGTCACTGGTCATGGTGGTGACCGATAAAAAATCGGATATCGCTATTTTAAGAACTTTAGGCGCATCACCTGTAACCATCACTAAAATTTTCATGGTACAGGGTACGGTGATTGGTGTGGTGGGAACACTTGCTGGTGCTGCTTTGGGTATTATTTTCGCAACAAACATCAGTGGCTTTATGGGATGGTTAAATACCACAATGGGTCTGAACTTGTTTGATGCATACTTCATTAACTATTTACCATCGTATTTAAGATGGCAAGATGTAGCCTTGATTGTCAGTGTTTCTTTAGTGCTGAGTTTCCTTGCTACCATTTACCCAGCGTTACGTGCGGCTAAAATCCAACCAGCGGAGGCACTTCGTTATGAGTAATGTCGTGTTAGATGCCCAAAATATTCAAAAAAGCTTTACGGATGGTAAATCGACTGTAGATGTCATTAAAGGTTTATCGCTACAGGTTAACGCAGGTGAGTTCGTCTCAATTGTGGGCTCAAGTGGTTCAGGTAAAAGTACTTTATTACATGTCTTGGGCGGTTTAGAGCGTCCGACATCAGGTATTGTGAATCTGAATGGCAAACGCTTTGATAACTTAGGTGAAGCAGAGCGTGGTTTTTTACGCAATGAACACCTGGGTTTCGTTTACCAATTTCATCATCTTTTACCTGAGTTTACGGCATTGGAAAATATTTCGATGCCATTAATGTTGCGTAAAGGTGCTGAATTTAAGCAAGTTAAACAGCGCGCTGAATATTTGCTTGAACGTGTCGGATTGTCGCATCGTATGACCCATAAACCAGGAGAGTTATCTGGGGGTGAACGTCAGCGTGTCGCGCTCGCGCGTGCATTAGTGACACAACCTAAATTGATGATGGCTGATGAACCGACAGGCAACTTGGATCGTAAAACCGCATCTAGTATTTTTGAATTACTGACGGATCTACGCCAAGAGTTCAATATGGCGATGTTGATTGTGACGCATGATGAACAATTGGCGAAAGAAGCTGATCGTATTTTACATATGCAAGATGGTCTTTGGGTTTAAGCAAAGTGTCTAAATCATGTAATCAGTGTTTGAGATAAACCCGATCACTAACCTTTTAAAGCTCAAGAAATTTATTACTAGTAGTTAATAGTATATAAAACCTATAAAAAGCCTCCTATAAAGGAGGCTTTTTCATATATTTAACTATTCAAATAGTAGAGATTACTAGTAAAAAATATATAATTTTATAAAAACTAGATTGGTCAATTAGTTTGAAGTTCTAGTCTTCATCGTCAAACTGCCAATATGCGTCACCCCAATCACTTTCAAAATCAGGAAAAATATCACCTTGATTAAAGTATTGACGTGAATTCTCTTTGGCAAAAGTGTACCAATAGCCTGTATGTGGACATGGACTTCCTGCAAGTACAATATCAACTCTTTCTTCTTTTTGAACTTCGACTTCCACTCGTTTTAGTTCTGGCCAAGTGCTGTCTTCATCAAATCGAGCAATCCATTGTTTCGCACTTATTGCATCAAAACGTGGGTTTGGATCATCTGACCACGCATCTAATGTGGTCAGTTTTAAATTGTCACAACGGATTGGTTTAATCAGTTCATTTGCCATCACCAATAAATCTGGCACACCTTCTTCAACAGGGTAAAGTGACAGTTCGCCCAAACGTACCCATAGGCTGTATTGATTGGGATTTTCTGAATTCTCTATTTTAGAAATTTCTATACGTGGATCATTTAGCTTTTCGCGAATTTGTTCTTCACTTAAACCAAGCTTTTCTAGCCAATACGGTGAAAGTAAAAAGCACCATGTCGGCGTACGAATACCACCACCTAGGCCATCTCGATCTTCTGCAATAAACATATTTTCATGAGAAAACTCCATCCCTGGATGATCAATATCGAGTCCGTAAAAATAATCTGAAAATGTACGTTCAACAGTTTCGAACTCTGGTGAAATATAAGCAAACTGTCCAGTATTACCTATTTCATAACCGCTATAAGCTTGGATAGGGTTAAGCATTTCTAGACATTTTTGAACAAATTGGTACCAAATAGTTTTATTAGATCTATACCATTGATCACCAAAAGTTAATCTAATACTTGAATAACGTTCATTTGAGTCTCTAATTTTAGCATCTAGAGCCCAACGTGCACTTTGATTAGGGGATTCTGCAGATGTTGCACCAACATAGTAAATAAAATGTTTTTTATAAACCGTTGTCATTTCAGTTAACATTTCTTCCCGACTTCTTATCCATGAGCTTGCATTTTTCCAAACTTCTGTATCGCATCGAAATCTTAATCGGAATGATTTATTAATTATGATATTTTCAAATTCAGCATAAATATCAAATACTTTATTTAGAAAATTTTGAGCGTAGGATTTTTTTTGATCAAGATAAAATGTAATGTAAGGGCAAACTCCAAACTCTGTATTTTTCTCTCCATACAGAATGGAAGTATCAAATGGAATATCACGAATGAGTTCTTCTATTTCTTCATCATTTAAATAAACTTGTGCTGTACTCATTATATGAATTTTCTCTTTTACCTCTTGTATTCCCTTGCGTTTGGGCTTCACTTTGATCCTTTGGCGTAGCATCTCCAGGATAACGTAAAAGGGCAAATTATTGTTTTTATTTAAAAGAATGCCCCGAAGGGCATAAATCATTCTTCACCATCAAAATACCAATATACTTCACCCCAGTCTTGTTCTGAAAGCATTGGTAAAATGTCATCTCTATCAAAATATTGACGCTCATTTGGTTGGGCGGGAGTCGTCCAATAACCTGTTTGTGGACATTTATCTCCACCTTTGATTTTAATTTTTTCTATCGAATCTTGTGCCTGTACTTTTTCTGATTGTGCTTTAGCAAAATCAACTAAATCTTTCGGATAAAATTGATGCTCTCGATAAGTTGAATCGTCAATATCTAATAGCCATGTCACAGCTGCTGCTTCCCATGACCAATAACCAAAATAACTGATGCCTGATCTAATATCAGGTTGTGGATGTTGATCATGATAAGGCTCACGACGACTGGCTTCATACCAATCTTCTAAGTATTGCAACATCATTGCTGGACGCTTTTCTGCATCAGCATCAAAAACTTTAATGAGTTTACGATAAGGCAAATGACGACGTGCATCATTCGGTGGTATGCCTCGATCTGTTACAAATGGAGCAACCAATCGCTCGATTAAGCCATCTTTTTCTTGTCCTTCAGGCGTTGCTTCTGTGTAGTCGATAATCGTCATAATTCGACTCATTTGATCTGCATACCCTGTCAGTAAACCAAAGCATATCAGTCGTAAAGCAATATACCAATAATCTTCAGTTCCCAAGGAAATATGCCAGACATAACGTCCACCTGCATCAGGGCTTAAATTATAAAGATGACTCGTTTCAGCATATTCTTCTGTCCAATGAAGAAGATACGGGTAAAGTTCTTTTATAGAATTTAAATCACCACCTGCTGAATATTGTAAGGACATCAAATCTAAAGCATCTCTAATTCTTTGGTGACCAGATGCTATATATCCACTAAACTTAGAATCATTTTTATAATGACTAAATCCATCTACAACGGTATATAGTCCATTTATAAGTTCTTCAAAATTTTCATGATAATCTTGGGCATTTAAAAAATTATCTCTAAATCGTTTTTCATCATTAATCTCTAAAAATTGCCATTTTTCCCAATCTATTTCTTGATCATTGACTTGTAACGACATCATACTATCTCTGCAACATGTTATTGGGTAAAACAAATTCTAATTTTATTCCATGTGCAGTCACTGTTCGTGTGCATTTGGGTTTATTTAAACCTTTTACATTTTTCATGATGATCAAATTTATCGCCTGTAATTATGACTAGGCTTTATCATAAAAAAATAAGCCACCCTATAAGGATGGCTAAATCTTGCGATATTCTAAGTTTATTTTTCACCATCAAAATACCAATATACTTCACCCCAGTCTTGTTCTGAAAGCATTGGTAAAATGTCACCTCTATCAAAATATTGACGTTCATTTGGTTGGGCTGGAGTCGTCCAATAACCTGTTTTTGGACATTTATCCCCACCTTTGATTTTAATTTTTTCTACTGAATCTTGTGTTTGTACTTTTTCTGATTGTGCTTTAGCAAAATCGACTAAATCTTTTGGATAAAATTGATGCTCTCGATAAATGGTGTCATCAATATCTAATAGCCATGTCACTGCTGCTGCTTCCCATGACCAATAACCATAATAACTCCTACCAGATCTTAAGTCGGTTTCTGGGTGCTGTTCAAAGTATGGTTCACGCCGACTGGCTTCATACCAATCTTCTAAGTATTGCAACATCATAGCTGGACGTTTTTCAGGTGCAGTATCAAAAACTTTAATGAGCTTACGATAAGGTAAATGACGACGTGCTTCATTTGGTGGTATGCCTCGATCTGTTACAAATGGAGCAACCAATCGCTCGATTAAGCCATCTTTTTCTTGTCCTTCAGGCGTTGCTTCTTTGTAGTCGATAATCGGCATAATCCGATTCATTTGATCTGCATAGCCTGTCAGTAAACCAAAGCATATCAATCGTAAAGCAATATACCAATAATCTTCAGTTCCTAAAGAAATATGCCAGACATAACGGCCACCTGCATCAGGGCTTAAATTATAAAGATGACTCGTTTCAGCATATTCTTCTGTCCAATGAAGAAGATATGGATAAAGTTCTTTTATAGAATTTAAATCCCCGCCTGCTGAATATTGTAAAGATATCAAGTTCAGAACATCTTTTAATCTTTGATGACCAGATGCTATATATCCACCAAATTTAGAATCATTTTTATAATGGCTAAATCCATCAACAACTGTATATATACCATTAACAAACGTATCAAATCTCTTGTGATACATTTCTTGCTCAAGCAACTTATCTCTAAATAAACTTGTATCTTTTACTTCTAAACTCAACCATTTTTGCCAATCTATTTCTTGATCATTTACTTGTATTGACATACTTTCATCTCTCCAACATCTCGTTTGGTAAAACAAATTCTAATTTAATACCGTGTGCAGTTACTGTCCGTGTACACTTAGGTTTATTTAAGCCTTTACATTTTTCATGATGATCGAATTTATCACCAGTAATAGTGACCAAACTTCGATCATATGGGCATCGAATTGCGATGGTTTTACCTAGTTTTCTTTCTGTGGATGGTTTGAATTTAACTCGTCGCCAATCTTCTATTTTATCCAATAAATTGTCATGTTTTGATACTATTTTGGCTGAATCTATTTTACTAGCAATCCATAAATGCGACATCTGCACACCATCACTCACAGTCGTCCCCACTGAACGCTTAACCTTATCATCTTGGTCTGATGCCATATAAACATCGAGACCCATTTTCAATGCCATCATGGCTGCTTTAGGCGTCATGAGTGTTCGATGACTCAGAGCATTGGTCGCTTTACTGTCTGTAATACGATACTTATGCGCTAGTCGAGCACTATGCCATACATGATCAAGTCCGTTATGACCCGTATCGTGATATTCGTACAGCACGCCATTATTATTAATTTTAGAGCGACTTTTCATGCGTTTTACATAGTAATAATCCGTAATGTGCTCACCACCTGAACCAAGTTCTTGATTCGATCTTCGCTTACGTTTTAATTGTTGTCGTTTAGTTGACGTATTTTGACGCCCTGGACTTGCATTATTACCACCAGTATTTCTTGGAACATTGCCATTTTGCTGAGTTCGTGGGGCTGGATTATTATTTGGTCTACTGGTTGTTGTCGGTGTTCGAGTCGTAATAGGCGCTTTAGCAGTTGTATTTGGATACGGTGTTGCAAGTGCTTTTTTATGTGCAGCTTGCATTTCTTTCATAACCATATCAATTTTTTGATTGACAACTTTTTTCATTTGCTTAAGTTGGGTCACTAATGTTTTTAACTTAGCATTACCAAGAACTGCTCTTGTCATCCAACTATCAAAAACATCAATTAATCCATCAATTATTTTATTACTGGTCGTTTGTAACTCTTTAGTGTAAGTATTCCAATTTAAATTTCTAAACCATTTATCCACATCGCCACGTAATGTCTTGCTTGGTATTGCGTCCAAAATCGCCCCCATAGCTTTACCTGAACGCAATTGTTTAAAGACAATTTTTAATCCATCACCAGCAATTGGAACAAATGCAACAAGATTAAATACCAAATCAAACCAATTCTCTTTATTATCTGGCTTTTCAGATATTTTAACGACTGAGACAATCACATTCCCGACATCAACGCCTTGACCAACAAAGGGTATACAACCTATCACAACTGCAACAATAATTTGAGCAGGACTGGAGCCACTACCATCAAGTACACCTTTAATCCATTGAGCCGCCGATTCTTCCCCTTTAGCTGTTACTCTCACAGCTTGCGTTGAACCCTTCGCTACGGCAGTATTCATTGTTTATCTCCTAGGTCTAATCTAGAAGTAGAATCATCTGTAAGTAAAATTTCTTCTAAATCATCTGCTATTGCATCATCTACATCATTTTGTTGTGGTATTAATTGTTCTTCATAATCGCTTACATGATCATCGTATTCGATATTATTTGACGTGAGCATGTCTTCAATTTCATCAGGGAAATATTCATCTAATAATGCATCTAATTCTTGTTGGTTGTATTGCTCAATAAGTTGTTCAGCTTCAGTAACACTCATTACTTTTTGATCTTTGAAAGGATTATCAATTTTTTCTCTATCTGGTTTCGCCTCAACACTACTAAAGCCATAGTAGACTTTAGGTTGAGTTTTATCACTAGGAATAGTGACTTTGGCATAACCTTCGGCATCTAGTACACCTTCTTGGGAAGAACCATCAGCAAAAATCAGTTTAAATGGAGCTTGTGCAACAGGTTTTAAGTCATCATAAATGTATTTTAATTCCAACTCTTTTGGCATTAAATTTAGAGCTGGCAGTGCAGGTAATGTTGAAGATACCTTACCTCCACTTATAAACTTATGTAACCCAGCTTTCACCTCAAACTTCCCACCCGTGGTTGGGAAAACCCCAGATCCATTAATCTTTAATTGAGATCCATCAGCCGTCAAAATAATTTTTTTAGGGCTGGTGATATAGACAGTATCTTCCGTCGAAATGATCTGAATCCCTTTGCGAGCGATTAAATCAGCACCATCACCTTGAGCCTGTATTTCGATCTTACCTTTACCAGCAAACAGCCTTGCACCTTCTTGTGCTGCAAATAAACTGATTTTACTTTGAGCATGCGCAAGAAGACTCTTTTGCGTACTCAAGTTAATGCTATCACCAGCACTATGGCTGATTTGACCATCTGCGGATAGATGTACATCTTCATTAGTCGTAAGTGCAATCGAATTTGGTGATGCCAAAACCATAATCGCTTGTTTAAAAGCTTTTGCTTTGGTTTCACTGGTTTGCTCAATCTGATCAATGAATTGCTTCAGGTTATCTAGTACTTCTAGAGGATCAGTCTGTTGGTTCTTCGCTACTTCACTAAGCGCTTTTGAATTATTGAGGCTAGATTCAAGCTGTGATTTGGTTTCAGCTGCATCTAAATGGTTGCCCAATGCATCGTCTTGTTTATAGGTTGAAAGCAATAACCCTTCTTTAGCTCTTAATGCTCCCCATTGATCTGTTCGTAGTTCAAAACCTTCTCCACGACCATCACTTGTGTCTGTTTCTTTAGGATGACTAAGATTACCTAGATTGAGTTGTGATGAACCATGACTGCTTTGAAGTTGGGTTGAGATTTGTCCAGTAGTATCATCAAAGCGGAGTTGCCCAAAACCTTCGCCTTGGATTTCTTTGGAACGAATTCCTGAAAGTTTCTTGGTATAAGGCAGTTGTCCTTTTTGATCAAACTTAGTAGGGCTACGATGTGCTTCATGAATGCGACCTACAACATATGGTCGGTCAATATTGCCATCAAAAAAGTCAATTACGACGATCTCACCTATACGTGGTAAGAAGCGTGCGCCATAACCTTCACCAGCCCAAGGGGTGAGTACATCGACCCACGCTGAGTCGGTATCATTGTTATTAGAACCTGCACCACCATCATGGCTATGGTCTTCATTGCGTGTGAAGAGGAACCGAACTTTGATGCGTCCCCATTCATCGACATGGATTTCTTCGCCATCAATACCAACCACTTTGGCACGTTGAGGATGAGTCGTCGGTCTGTCTTCTAAGGGATGATAAGACGGCACGATCTCAATGTTGCGACGCTGTAAAATGAGTTGATTGGCTTGTCGTTCGTCTGTGTTATTCGTGGTGATGAGATTCAACTGCCAATTGCCTTGTTTAAGCAAAGCCGTGACCTGATCCGTCAAATCTTTTGGTAAGTTATTTAGGTTATAAAAAGTTTTTGAGGTGATTAAAAATTCTTTATCTGAACCAGAATGTTGATCAATTTCTGGATGTTCATTGAGTTCAAACCAATAACCAACATAGGCATCTCGTACCGTTGAGGTCACTTGAAATTGCTTGGCTTGAGAATCGTAATATTTCTTCAGATTTTCATTGAGCTTTTCAATCTGGCTATTGCTTGATTTTGTTGCGCCATCTTCACCTTTGAGGTCTTGTACCCATGCAGGACTGACATGAAAAGCTTGTTCTAAACCCAGACTCGCAACATCCTGATTATTTGAATGCTGATGTTTGGTGAGTACTGAACCTGCGCCTTCATGTTGCTCTAAAGCATCTGCTTGCCATCTTTGAACATGCACAGCTGTCGGCTGTAAGGAACGTAAGGCTGTAAAAGCTGTGATGCTGTCTTGTCGTTCTGTAGCACTGCTACGATGAAAACGAATACTTCGTCGGTCTAATTTTTGAAATGGCGCATTATTGTCAATGAGTCGAAGTTTCTGGGGTTGAATTTTTTCAGAGACACTGAACACCTTGTGCTGTGATTCATCAATCAGTGTGTTAACGCCTTCAGAGGCTAAAAGGCGTTGCATGAAATCAAAGTCAGTTTCATTACTTTGCATAATGAAAGGACGTACATCATAGGTTTTAGTTAGCCCACTTTTATCTAGAGTTAGGCTAGAAGCAAGTAATGGACTTTTAGATTGCCATTCTTTAAACAGGATATCTACGACATCAATCACCGTTTTGTTCATAAATACACGGCTGTTGCGGCGGTGCTTAAACAGTGTAGTTGGGTCTTCTAGCGTTAAACGATAGATGGTGAGTGAACCATCGCTTGCTCCAACGTCAGCTTTGGTGACAATGCCTGTGGTACGTGTTAGTTGTGATTGATCTGTGACGATATCAACGGCAACTTGCGACCCAATGAAATTTTTTAAAGGAATAGTGGCGTCTGTTGCAAGGCAAATCAGTTGTAAATGAACACCATCATTCAGCAGATGAGTTCCATCAATGCGCTGTAAATAGACTTTATTATTTAGCGCACCATTTGAAAATTGAACATGAATTGCACGTTTTTGTGCAGTTAGTCCAAGTTGCTCAAGGGCATCATAAATATTTATAGCCATATTATTCTTTGTAGTGATTATTTGATCTGTATTTAATTATATCAAAGACAGTTTTAAGTCACTATGTATAAATGTATATAGGCGACACTCTGTGACTTTCTTTGAATATTTCAACTGAATTGCTTGATGTTATTAAGCCACCGCTTCATTAAATGCCTCAACTACCCCAAAGATGATGTCAGCATCCCCATCACTAAACACACCATCAATCCCTTCATAGTGGATCTGATTAAAAGGGGGTTCATATAACTGCGCTGCTTCTAACACGCCATTTTGTGTTAAATGCTCAATCAACATTTCTACAAAGCGAATCTGTTTTTCGTTATACGTTGAACCTTGTAAATACTTTGAGAATGCTTCTTGTACCGCTTGACGATCTAAGCCCACCAAAGAGCGAATGAAAAGAGGTAGCGACTTTTCTGTTCCAAAACACTCTTCAAACTTATCTCGGCTTTCTACTTCTTGAGCTTCAAAAACGAAACGTTCAAGCTCACTTAAATCAGTCGGTGTCAGAGCCAAACCACGCTTTAACTTTGCGATAGTAATGTGGTTTTCATTGGCTTTAATAAAGCTTTCAACACGCTTACGATATTGAGCAAGATTCACGCCACTTGAAACGACTGGAATATCGACTGCTTCCATCTGTCCAATTTCGTCATCAAGCATGGAGTAAACAATGGTCGAGGTCGATTTTTCGATGAGTTTAACTAGACCACGAACTCTTTTACGCATCGCTTCAAGCATTGGTAATGTAATGCCTTTCCAATATTCTAAAGTTTGAATGTCTTGAATGAGAGCGATCTGTTCAGCAACCACAGGGATATTTTCTTTGCTTTCAAGCTTTGAAGCGATTTCAATCACTCGATTGGCATAGCTCTCTATTGCCTTATTATTCTTTTCCAATACAGCAAGTTCTAAGTTGTAGCACAACATATCGAAAAGCTTAGCTTCTAAAGTTTCAGGCTCAAGCTGATTCGGCAGTTTAGAGATATGTTCTCGTAATGTACCAATCGCAAGGTCATCTAAGTTGTTCCAAGCATCGTCATTCTTAAAGTGTTCTACATGCTCAAGCTCAGACTTCACAATGAAGTTCTCATTGTTCATCGACTTCACTTCAGTCTGTAGACTTTGACGCATATCTTGCTGTACAGCTTTCAATTCTTCGGTGGCATCGTCTTTCGCATTCAGCAAACTTAGGATATTTAAACGAGCTTTAAACAAACGCTGTCCGAGTGGCTCTACCGTGGATACAGGCGCACCTTCTGGGTTTTCATTGAAGTATTCAAAGTTTGAACAATAATCGAAGATAAAGAATTCTTTTTTATCATCTTCAGGGCTAAACAATTCTTTGCAGAGTCGTGTACCACGCCCGATCATCTGCATAAACTTCACTTTAGAGCGTACTGCTTTAAAGAACACAAGATTGACCACTTCAGGCACATCAATCCCTGTATCGAGCATATCGACTGAAATAGCGATTTGTGGCTCAGCTAAATCCTTTTTACTAAAGTCATCAATCAAGCTTTGTGGATACTTGGTGGCATGGGTAATCACACGAGCAAACTTACCATCATATTGCGGATAGTTGTCATTAAAGCGATCTGCAATAAACTGAGCATGTTTTTGATTCACCGCAAAGATAATGGTTTTACCAAGACGATCACCACCTTCGGTCTTAATGCCATGTTCCATCAAATGCTTGAGCATTAAATCAATGGTGCCTGTATTAAACAGCTCTTTATTGATCTTGGAGGCTGAGACTTCTTCAGGTGCATCTTCATCGCCCCAATTTAGACTATCCCAATGTTGTTTTTCTTCTTCTGAGAGTTCGTCATATTTCACACCTTCACGCATAAATTTAAGCGGAACTGAATAGGCTTTGGGTGGCACGAGATAACCATCGGCAATGGCTTGATCAAGATCATAGTAATCGGTTGGGACACCACTTTCTAAACCAAAGAGTGCGTATGTATCACGGTCAACTTCATCTCGTGGGGTTGCGGTTAAACCGACAAGCAAGCTATCGAAGTATTTAAAAATCTCGCCAAATTTTTGGTAAACGCTACGGTGTGCTTCATCAATAATAATCAGGTCAAACATACCTGTGCCAAATTGTCGTGTACCATCGGCATTTTTTTCATCAATCAAGCCCATCATGGTTTGATAGGTAGAGAAATAGACTCGACCGACTTGGTTTTTATCTTCAAGTAAATTGACGAATGAGGCATCTTTTAAATTGGCTTTAAAGGCGTTGTGTGCTTGATTGACCAATGCAGTACGGTCTGCAAGGAATAAGGCTTTTTGCACCACATTGGCTTTCATTAATACATCGACCAAAGCAATGGCAGTACGTGTTTTACCTGTACCTGTTGCCATAATCAGTAAGCCCGCACGTTCTTTACGTTGGTAAGCTGCAAGCATGGCTTTGATGGCACGGGTTTGGTAGTAACGCTCGACAATGTCCGCATTGATCGGGAAGCTACTTAAATCAGGGTTATTCTTACGTCTTTCAATTAAACGTTTCAGTTCTGCTTGGGTATAAAAACCATGGACTAAGCGAGGTGGGCCACCTTGCACATCATTCCAGATTCGGGTTTTGTAGCCATTGGTATAGAAAATGACAGGGCGTTGACCTGTTTGTTGCTCTAAGCAGTCTGCATAGAGCTTGGCTTGCTGCTGTCCAATATCAGGATCAACCGAGGTACGTTTGGCTTCAACCACAGCCAAAGGTAAGCCATTGGCATCATACAGCACATAGTCCACAGCACCTTTACCCGATGAGCTTGGCATGCCTGTAACAGCAACTTCTTCACGCACCGTTGTGCCAATTTCCCAACCTGCTTCTTCTAGCATGAGGTCAATTTTAAGTTTTCGAGTTTCGTCTTCTTTATAGTCGGTATGGTCTTCGATTTTGCTGTTGGCAATTTTGGCTTGTTCAACATCAGCACGTTTTTGAGCAAGTTCAGCATCTATGTTGGCTAATAGTTTTTCACGTTCTTCTAAGTTTGCAGATTGTTCAAACAAGCGTTGTTCGAGTTCACGTAGTGCTTTGTGTTGTTCTGCAAATTGTTTTTCTTTGGCTTCGGTTTCTTTCTGTAGTTGTTCTTGGTTGGCTGTGATTTGTTGGGTGTTGTCTGCATTTGGAATCAGCTCAGTTTTAAATAGATGCGGTTGAGAACGGTCTTTAGACGGTAAGCCATAATTACGCTCAAACCACACATACATTAAAAATAAGTGGCTGATGTGTTTTACGGTTTCTTCAGTAGTGAGTTGCTTGAACTTTTTCCCATGTACAGCACTGTTGCCGACCATGCGAATATTGTCCATTTTGTCCCAAATATAAGGCGGAATTAGATCTTTAAATTTAATGTCGTTGAGTAAGTTATGCAGTGACGCATCATAAGGCTGAGTGAGTTTTTTGTCGTATTGATACAGCCATAACACTAGGTTTTCAAGTGATGTACGAGCTGCTGCAAGGGCAAATTGTGGGGATATATACGTGAGCTTTTCGGCTTCTTTTGCCGTAGCTGCCAAGCTTCTAAATTCAGGTTCTAAAAACGAGAAGTTGCTCATGTATATATTCCCTCATATTTTTAATTAAATTTTATAAAGTGCCGTTAAATGCTTGGTTTTGTAATGATCTAAATAAGGTTTCTAATTTATCACTTGATTGTAGTAACTTTTCTTTCTCTTTAGTCGACACTTCAATTGATTTCTCAAAATTTTCTTGTAAATCAATCGGCGGTAAAAAAATCTTTAACCTTTTAATAGGTTCTTGAAATAAGTTAGCCTGACTAGAAGATTTTGAACTACGGATCATCTGTGATTGAAGATACGGTGTTCTTAATAAATATTCGATAAATTTTGAAGTGACTAACTTCTTATTTAATTTAACTAAAGCAGCACTTCGAACCATAACAAAGGGACGATCAGTGTCTACCGTACTAACTCGACCAATTGATCCAGAACAAGATATTAAAATATCGCCTTTTAATGGCTCACATCTTTTTCTTAGTCGTTGATATTCTTCTTCACCAACAAAATCGATTCTACCCATTAGAACATTTCGGGCAGATAAAAGCGGTATTCCTGATGTTTCTCTCTTTGGAGTATGATGAGTGCCATCAGTAACTTGTAAAGCAATATATTCTAAATCCTGAATAGGGAAACCTTTAGGATTACTGACAGGATCGCCAAACATATCAATAAAGGTGGCTTGTAAAAGTTGATCTAACTTTTCAATTGCTTGCTGACGTTTTTGGCGTAGCTCATCCGCTTGATCTAAAATAGCAGCAATTCGGCGTTGTTCTGCAAGTGGTGGGAGTGGGATTTCATAATTCCAAAACTCACCCATAACCATACGAGGCATTTTTGCACCCGCAACAACATTAGTCGCAAAAGTTAGAAAAACTTCCGATCTTAAAAAATAAGCTAAATATTCAGGATTTACTTTTAGTAAATCACAATTAATCGGCACTAATTCCGTTGTAGCAAAACCATCTTCATCAGCAATTACAACTTTATTTAGATATGGTCGTAATTTAGAATAAAGTACCGTTCCCTTAGTAAAGTAATGAGTTGAGTTGCCAATCTCTGAGAGATTCACATATTCCTTTAATATGATTTTCCCTGTATTTTGTTCAATTTGGTCTAAGTTTAACAGCCAAACTTTATCATCTTGCCCTTGATATTTATTTTTAATATCCAACTTTAGTGAAGAAATCTTAGCCTTTGCAAAACTCACTTAAGCATCTCCTTAAGCGTAGCCATCCCTTTTAAAATATCCTGCTCAAGCGCTTCTAAATCCGCCAAAATTTGACTTGGTGCTTCATATTCCACTTGCTCATACACCACTTCCTTATAACGGTTAATCGACAGGTCATAACCATTGGCAGCAATATCGGCTTTATCCACCATAAAGCTTTGCTCAGTCGCTTTACGAGAGCTTTCCGCTTCTAGGTTTTTAAAACGAGCAATAATGTCAGGGATGTTGTTATTTTCATGCTTAGATGCATCAAGTTCATTACGCTTATCATCCAGCGAATAACCATCTGCCTGCATATCATAGAACCAAACTTTATCTGTACCGCCAGACATAGTTTTGGTGAAAATCATAATTGCAGTCGAAACCCCTGCATAGGGTTTAAACACACCCGATGGCATCGAGATAATGGCTTCAAGCTTTTGCTCTTCTACGATCTTTTGACGCAAATCTTTATGGGCTTTCGATGAACCAAATAACACACCATCAGGCACAATCACCGCAGCACGACCACCTGTTTTTAACAACCGTAAGAACAAGGCTAAAAACAGCAATTCAGTCTTTTTCGTTTTTACAATCGCTTGTAGATTTTTGGCACAGCTTTCATTGTCCAAACTGCCTGCAAATGGCGGATTGGCAAGAATCAGGCTGTATTTTTCAGCAATATGTGAATGCGCTTCACTTAAAGAATCACGGTTTTCAATACTTGGGTTTTCTACACCATGCAGCATCATGTTCATTGAACCGATACGAAGCATGGTGCTGTCAAAGTCATAACCAAAGAAAGTGTCGGAGCTAAAACGTTTTGCTGCTTCAGGGTTGGCAAAAATCTCAGTGCTGTAGTGATCGTTCAGGTATTCACTTGCCGCTACAAGGAAGCCTGCTGTGCCACATGCAGGGTCACAAATGGTATCCGTTGGTTTTGGCTGCATCAGCTCCACAATCATCTTGATGATATGACGAGGGGTTCGGAACTGTCCGTTTTGACCTGCTGATGCAATTTTACCGAGCATATATTCGTAAATATCGCCCTTGGTGTCTTTATCATCCATTGGCACATCTGCAACCAAATCCACCACTTTGGTTAAAAGCGCAGGCGTATGAATGGTAAAACGAGCATCCTTCATGTGATGACTATAGGTGGTTTCGTCTTCAGCACCTAAGTTTTTAATGAAAGGAAAAACTTCATTGGCAACCGTGTTATACAGCGTTGCAGAATCACCCAAGGTAATAAACTTTGACCAACGAAGATGATCTTGCTCTTCACTGAAAATCGGTTGCTCAACTTCTTTTTTTAAACGGTTGGCTTTCCTTTCTTTGGTAATCTGAATTTCATCAAGTCGGCGAATAAACAGCAAATAAGTCATTTGCTCCATGACTTCAAGAGGATTGGAAATACCACCACTCCAAAATGCATTCCAAATTTGGTCAATTTTGCTTTTAATTTCGCCTGTAATCACGTAAATGACGCTCCAATTTCTTTGAGCATATTGTGTTGGATTTGAAGAGGAAAAGCTATAACACTTAAAGCATAACGACATGATGTGTCGTTGTACCATCTATGTTGTATGGTTGTTTTTTAACCTCTATGTTTAGATTTAAGAATAAATCATTGTAGTGGAGGTTAAAGATGGATTGGGCAAATTTAGTAATTTCAATTTTAGGTCTAAGTATTGTTAGTTTTATTAGCAAATGGTTATTTTCCAAAAACTTTAGAGAAAATTTAAGAAAAAATGACTTTAAACAGATTCGTGTAGAAACAGACGAATATAATGAATACATAAGTAGTACTCCATCAAAAGAGTACTGGCAATTGCAGAACGCAACCAATCAATATTTAGGGACTGGAAAATTTCATTACAGCATCATCATTAGAAACTTCAAGAAAACATGGGATTTTAGAGAAAAAGTCCGAGACCTAAATTTTGCATGGTCTTTTATTGAACAAAAAAAAGAGAACGAAAATGCTGAACTGTTCTATAGATTTAAAAAATCAACGATTAAATTTATTGAACAAACAAATATTTGGATCTGTGTAATAGCTGCACTTTCATATTGTGGTGCGATTATTTTTGAATTGGTTTGGTTAGAAACAGCAATTAGAAATAGTAACTTTAGCAAAGAGTCCTATGATCAATGGAGATTAATAATCCTGACATTTTTTTTGATTTGTCTTCCAATCTGCGCATATTGGGGAAGTAAAGCCAGTGTAGCTTTATCATTAAAGGATACTTTTGATATTCAAGAAAAAGCTTAAGTAATTCTAAGGTTGTTAAGTGGTGAAATTAGATTTACACCACTTAACTATGCATCTAAAGTACTTAACCGATGACACTCCAATGTAAAACTTTTGACGAGGATTGATTGCCATCAAATGTCAGAGAGCAAATAGCTTTAGAACGAGAATCCATACCATAGCGACTAACTTTATCGCTAATCTCAAAATTATAAGTTACAGCGATTGAAGATAACGAGTAGGCGCGAGCATCGGTCAATTTTTCTTTTGCTATACTTTCAATTTGTGCTTTGGTTTTCCCTTGTGCATTTTGACATTGAGCATTAGTCAACATACCAGCTTTTTCTGGTGTGCTTGTTTGTACACCTGTATCTGTAGTATTGCTGCTAGGTGTTGCAAGTACTTCATTAATGCTTTGAATACCTTTATTGATATTTGTACCCAACGCTTGCATATTCTGAGGCATGGATTCACATGCTACACATAAAGCTGAAATAGGTAAAAATATTGAAATTTTATAAATATTCATAGTGTTAGGCCTGATGAGTTTTAGAGTTATTAGAACTCATTTCTAAGTAAGGGTAATTTTTCAATGGAATATTTGCTTTGAATACAAATGTCATAGGTTTTACTTTTCATACACGTAGCCCAGTTGTCCTGGATGGGTTTGAACAATTCTTTTACTAACGTTTTCTTCTGCAATTCATTTCTGAAATAGGTATGTCCAGCTTCTTCTTTGAGCTTTAAATACTCATTCTGTTCAGTTTTTTCTGATCGACCAAATTCTAGAGTCTCATTTTCTACATAGCATGTATCAATTGCTTCGCCATCACATATCCTTTGGCTAGATATTTTAAAAATTTGCTTTTTATATATTACGTTCGCTGAAGAAATATTTTCATTTAAAAGGGCAAATTGAAGTTCACATTTTTCAGGTTTATTGGCCGTATTATTAATAATTGAATAACATCTCGCATTTTTATCAACTTCTTCGAATGGAGAGGCTTGTGAGATGGAGGTAACAAAAATTGTAGTAAATATGCCAAATATAATTTTATTCATATAATGTTTTAGAAACATGATTATTCTCGATTAAATATTTAAAAAATAATGTCTTACAAACCATCAAAACTTTTAATTAACTCCTCATACACGTTCAATTTAGATTCGATCTCACAACATATTTGCTCACGTTGATGTAGAGACCACTGAATTTGAAATCCAATTTCTGGAATTTCTTTCATGCATTCTTTCAAACAGTTAGCTTCAATTTCGTTCAAAGCATATTCTTTTTTTAGATCTTGAATTTTTTGGAATAAGAACTCATATGAAGATTTATATTTTTCAGGCAATAAATACTTTTTCAACTGATATTGATGATAATCAGATGTGTATTGAGGCAGTATAGATGAACTATTCATTTCAAAATGCTTCGCCAAAGTATCTTCAAAATATCTCTTCAAAAAACTAAAATTTTCTTCCGTATCTAGACCTTTAGGATGACTTTTAATAAAAGCGTGCCATATATTTTCTATAGATGCGTTTTCAAAAAAGTTATCTTCAAGGAAACAGATGAATATCCGTTTTAAAATTTGACCCTTTGTCATAGCTTTAATAATAAATATCCTATTTTGGGATATTTTAAATCATAGTACAACATCTGTGGTCATGAGCTCAATACATGACCCTAGATATATAGGTTTAATCAAATCACTAATATTGATACGTGAGGAACGCAAGGTTACTCAGGTACAGTTAGCTACACGTTTAAAAAAGCCACAATCATATATCGCAAAAGTAGAAAATTTAGACAGGAGAATTGATGTTATTGAGTTATATGATTGGCTCAATGAACTTGAAATTGAGTTACATGACTTTATCAAAATTGTAAAAAAATAATTATTTTACTTGAAAATTCAACATTTTTAATAGATCAAAAAATATACTGGTTTATTTTTAAACAAAAAAAGCATTAATTCATTATATAAATCAAATTCTTATACTTAAACTCCAAAATTAACTCAAAAAATCTATGTAACCTATTTTATTTTTTTTAATCAAATCGAATAAAAGACACATTTTTCTATAAGAAAGTGTTCATTATTCATGCTATTTCGTTATTTATTCATACTATTTCGTTATTTATTCATACTATTTCGTTATTTGTTTACTACTCAAAAGTGATTTTTTATGTATAAATACAATAAAAACAAATATTTAAAAAAATGTAACAGTTGACTTTTTGAAAATTACTTTATATTTTTCCACAAAATGTCACGAAATTAATCAAGAAGATGAAATCAATTGAACAAGTAAAAAAAGAATTTTCTGAAATCGGAAAATCATATGCAGAATGGGCAAGAGAAAATAATTTTTCCCCTGATCTTGTGTATCGCATACTTAAAAATAATCGTATACCCAAGCGAGGTGAAAGCCATCATATCGCTGTCAAATTAGGCATCAAAGAGCAAAAAGATATGGATTAAATCATTTTAATTTTTTATTTAATTGCAGAAAACACAAAGACCCATACATTGCTGTATGAGCCTTTATGAATTTGTCTTTAACTTGCAGGTCCAAGACAAAATCATTCTAAAAGACATTGATTCTTTTATCAATGTTTAGGGTGCTTTTTGCTTTTTTCTAACATTAGAGAGAAAGCATTGAATACAGTAAAAGTAATTGCAAAAGTTGTAGTAGATAATTCTGGAATCAATATTGAGCTACCAGTTTTAATTGATGAGCACAATCAAATTGTAAAGCCGTTATTTGACTTTATGTTGAAACTAAAAAAATCTGGAAAAAGTTTTTCAACTATCAATAGATATATAAATGCTACTCGGTTATTACTAGATTACATGGCAGCTAATAAAAATATTTTTGATAATCCACATGTCCTATTTGAAAATTTTACCAGTCGACTTTACACGGGGACAATTGGAGATGATGGTTTAGACCCTTCTGAATTATATTGGTTACCATTGAGTCCTGCTGTTGTACGCTCTCATATTTTAGCATTAACACACTTTACCGATTGGTTAGCCGAAGTATATGGGGTAGAGAGATATAATCCTTTAATAAATGCAGATAATTTAGCTCAGCGCTTAAACTATGCAGCTTGGTATCGTAAAAATCATTATAATTTTCTAGGACATATCAAAGACAAGCATATAAATTCAACTTTATATCAAGTGAAAAGTGTAATAGGAAAAAAATCATTTAAAACGTATTTTCAAGATGCTATAGGGTTCCCAGATTCACATTTTAAAAATTTTTATTTTAATGGTATTGGTGCCGCTAAGGATTTTAGAGTGGTGCTTAGAGATAGATTAATTCTAATTTTAATGCATGGTGGAGGACTCAGAGAATCTGAAGCATTACATCTTTGGATTGAAGACGTATTAATTGACCCTAAAAACTTTAAGAGTGTTTACGTGCATATTTATCACCCTGAATTTGGGAAAGCACCAAACAACTGGAAAGGTCTCAACGGTCAAACGACTCGTGCCGCATATCTCAGAGAAAAATTTTTACTGAGCCCAAGAAATGTACTAGTTTCTAAGAAAAGAGTCGGATGGAAAAATCGCTTGGTCGATTCTAAAGATGGATATTTATTTGTGCAGTGGTTTCCTCCAATTTTCGGGGAGATTTTTGCAAGATTATGGCAAGACTATGTGCGATGTCTCATCGGCATTGAACGCAATCATCCATACGCCTTTGTAAACTTTAATACTAAAAATATAGGTCAAGCATATACATTAAATTCATTTAATTATAACTATTCGAAAGGCTTAAAGCGAATTGGGTTAGTACCCTCTAAAGATAGTGGATTATCACCACATTCTCATCGTCATGCTTATGGGCGTAGATTAAGAAAATATGGTGTTGATCAACTTGTAATCAAAAAATGTTTACATCACTCCTCTTTAGAGTCTCAGTTGATATATACAACACCTACGGCACAAGAAGTTAATAAATCCCTTAAAAATGCATTTGATAGTTTAAATCAAAACGTTGATTGTAAGCGTCCGCTGAACCCCACTTTTCTTATTTGCTCAATATCCCGATAGTGTCCATTATTTATTAAATGGACATTATGTTTATGGCCTTAGACACTTTTATAGACACTGAACAAACGACAGAAAGAACCCGCAGAATCTTCGCAGCTGAGTTTAAACAGTACCTGGTCGAGCTTTGCCAGCAGCCAGATACGTCAGTAGCTAAGGTTGCAATGCAACATCAGATCAATGCCAATCTGCTGCATAAATGGATTCGCCAGTCCAGATCAATGCCCCCTGCATTAAAAAGCCCATCCAGTCCACAGACCGACTTTCTTCCCATCATTCTTCACCCGACTCCAGTCAGACAAGAAGCACCTCCGCCACCTGTGCCAGAGAAGAATGCTGTCGCTCATATCAGGATTCCATTGCATAAGGAACAAGGTTCCGCACGGGATCAGATGATCGAGATCGACTGGCCGGTGGAATCGGCAAAGGAATTACTGCCTTTAATTCAGGGCTTGATCAAATGATCCGTATCGATGAAATCTGGCTTGCTACCCAGCCGATGGATATGCGTGCAGGTATGGATACTGCCATGGCTCAGGTGCTGAGAGCATTTGGCTATATCAAACCACACTGCGCCTACCTGTTCTGTAATAAACGTGGCCATCGCATGAAAGTACTGGTGCATGATGGACTGGGCATCTGGCTGTGTGCCCGGCGGTTGGAACAGGGCAAATTTCACTGGGCTCAGGTTCACCAGGGTGAAACCGTGGCGATCAGCCCGGAACAGTTACAGGCGTTAATTCAGGGTCTGCCCTGGCAGAGAATCGGCTTACAGCAGGTGGTGAATATGCTCTAAACCAAGCTCATCCATTCTGCTATTCTCCAAACGTTTTATTTACACATATTCATGATCTCAGCCATACTGCGGTCATGAATACGCTGCCTGATTTAAGCCAACTGACCCATGAACAACTGCTGGAATTTACCCGGCAGTTGGCGCTGCAGCATCAACAACTCGCAGAAGATAAACAACAATTAGATGCCAAAGTTCAACATCTTGAAGTCACGAATCAACATCTTTCCATTCTTAATCAAAAATACGAGCATGAGCTTGCGCTATTTAAACAGCATAAATTCGGCAGTAAAAACGAACATCTAAGCGCAAAACAAATCCATCTATGGGACGAAGCGGTCGAAGAAGATATTGCTGCGGTTGATCTGGAACTGGAACGGCTGAATGCAGATAAAACCAATGCAGCTGCGCAGAAAGCCCCAGTCAACAAACCTAAACGTCGACCACTGCCAGATCACCTGCCAACCCTCCGTATTGAGCATGAACCTGCATCAACCCAATGTGCTTGTGGCTGCACCTTGCGTCGTATTGGCGAAGATATCAGTGAAAAACTGAATTTCAGACCGGCACAGTTCTATAAGGAACAGCATGTGCGTGGCAAATGGGTGTGTGATCAATGTGACACACTGACCCAACAAGCAATGCCGGCCTATGTGATTGAGAAAGGAATCGCTGCACCTGAACTGCTTAGCCATGTACTGGTGTCTAAATATGCCGATCATTTACCACTGTACCGTCAACGTCAAATCTTTCTACGCGCAGGTGTTGATCTGTCCAGATCAACCTTATCTGACTGGATAGGTCGCTGTGGTGTAGAGTTAGAAGGCCTAACCGATGCATTAAGGAAGGTGATCCTACAGCAAGCGGTGATTCATGCAGATGAAACACCTGTCACCATCATGCGGATGGATGATAAAGATAAAAAACCGAAGAAAGGTTATGTCTGGGCTTATGCAACAACTCAATATAATCCAATTCAAGCCGTGATTTATGACTTTCAGGATAGCCGTTCAGGTCAGCATGCTGAAGAGTTCCTGAAAGGCTGGCAGGGTCATCTGGTCTGTGATGATTACAGTGGCTACAAAGCACGCTTTAGATCAGGTCAGGTCATTGAGGTGGGCTGCATGGCGCATGCACGTCGTAAATTCCATGAGTTGCATGTGACTGGAAAAAGTCAGATTGCAGAACAGGCTTTGTTCTTGATTCAGAAGCTCTATGCGATAGAGGCTGAAATAAGAAAAAATACCGACGGTACAGCAGAACAACGCTATAAGTACCGGCAACAGTATAGTCAAGCTGTTATGCAGCAACTGTATGAATGGCTGACACAACATCAACTTGCAGTACCCTTAAGCTCTGCAACTGCTAAAGCCATCAATTACAGCCTAAAACGTTGGGAAGCCTTAAGCCGTTATCTGGATGATGGCAATCTACCTATTTGCAATAATTGGGCAGAGAATCAAATGCGGCCTTGGGCTTTGGGGCGTAAGAACTGGTTATTTGCAGGTTCGCTGCGCAGTGGTCAGCGAGCGGCAAATATCATGACTTTAATCCAGTCAGCAAAACTGAATGGGCTGGATCCGTATGCCTATTTAAGTGATGTGCTGAAAAGGTTGCCGACACATAAAGTGACTCAAATAGAAGAATTACTGCCACACCGCTGGAAACCTGAACCCCGTTAAAACATAGCAATGGGGTTCAGCGGATGTTTAC
>NZ_JCAKMY010000034.1:0-31597 GCF_059515845.1 Acinetobacter sp. CY79 | reverse complement strand
GCAATTTCACCAAATTGATTCATCGCAATATGTAATTTACAGCCATAAAACCAGCCCATTGAGCTTCTACCACGTGATGCAATTTGGACTAATGATTTATGACGCTGAATACGTTGATTTTTACAAACTGGCAAAGTTGTTGAATCAATCCATAAATATTGTGTACCTTGACCTTTCATCAGTGCCACATGTAAAGCGTGTAGAGCTAATTGATGCCTATTGATCAGATGAATCATCCGTTGGTAACAGGGTAAGCTTTTAAATAAATGATTTTTATCCTGTTTCAACCATGTAAAAAAGGCTTTGAAATTAGTGAAATGAGAACATTTATACCAGATAGCAATAAAAGTGATTTCTGAGATACTCAAGTGAGCGGTTCGGACTCTTGAGAAACGACGACTTTGTTTAAGGAAATTCCAATAGGTTGCTTCAAATTTAAGAAAGAAATCATCAATTAAACAGAATAATTCGGTACTATTAAACATAGGGACTAGAGTTTTAAGTTTTGTGTGGTAACTCAACTGATGGCTCTAGTCCTCTTATTTTTCAAGTCAATTTCTTATCTGCGATTCGGGTTAAAGTAGATAAACATCAAGAGCTACAAAATAGTCATGATGCTTGGTGCAATTAACTTTAAAAATTAAATCGCTTCCCCGCTCTCGCTACAGATTGATTATAATAAAGCTCTACTTTCCTCATGATACAGGCTCAAAACGCTGTGGATGCTGTGACCAAACCCAATTTAATCATTCGTCAGTATACTCAATACACACCTTACGAAGATCGCTTTTTAGAAATGAAAAGCCTGACGGAACAGCGCGATGAGCATACCCCTGATGAACTTTGGATACTGCAACATTATTCAGTTTTAACCCAAGGTCAAGCAGGCAAACCTGAACACATCTTAATTCCATCCAATATTCCTGTGGTGCAATCTGACCGTGGCGGTCAAGTGACATGGCATGGTGAAGGTCAAATGGTGGTTTATTTCATGTTTGATTTAAATCGCTTGGGATGGAATGTACGAACTCTGGTGTCTTATGCAGAATCCATCATGATTGATCTGCTTAAAAAATACGGCATCGAAGCCTATGCAAAACCAGATGCACCAGGTGTTTATGTAGATGAGCGAAAAATTGGATCTTTAGGTTTTAAAATCCGAAAAGGTCGCAGTTATCACGGTCTATCTCTTAATATAGACTGTAATTTAGAGGGTTTTCAAACCATTAATCCATGTGGTTATGCAGGCTTAGAAATGGTGAGAATTTCCGATTTAATCCCTGATTATCCGAACTTTGACCAACTCACTCAAGATGTGACTCACCTCCTATCGACAAGTCATTTCTTTCAAGATATACGCATTATTCAACAATAATCACTTTACTTTTCATCCCAAACTAAATTAGAGTATTTACTCTAAAATATAAAATTAAGTAAAAAGGGATAAGCGAGTGATTTCTATTAAATCCGTTAAGCCCGCCCTAGAACAAGCTTATGTCAAACTCATGCTTGACGTGATTGGCAGAGGCTTGGCGATGGCGAGCCAAGTTGATGATGAAATTAGACAGGATGTATCTAAGTTCCCCATAGGTTTTACCCTCTCCATGGCTGTTTTTAACAATGATGCTGCTTTTATCGCACGTGTCAACGACAACCATCATTTAGAATTAGTCGATAGCCTTGATAAAAAGGCGGATCTCATCATCACCTTTAAGCACATTCATCATGCTTATTTGGTTTTTTCATTCCAAGAGAGTACGGCTCAAGCGTTTGCCAATGACCGAATGATTGCCGATGGTGATTTAGGGCATGCGATTCGATTAGTACGCTGTCTCAATAAAATGGAAGCGCTTATTTTACCTAAATTGGTCGCTGAACTTGCCATTAAAGAATATCCTCAACAACTCACATTAAAAGAAAAGCTGTCTGGTGCCGCAAACATTTACCTCAAAGTTGCCCAGTCTTATATCAAAGGGAGTGCTTAAAGCATGGCTAAACCATATTACGAATTTTTCTGTCCTGTAAAAGTCATTGCTGGAAATGCTGCACTTGAACATATGCCATTTGAACTTGCATCCATGGGTGCTTCCCGCCCAATGATCATTACAGATAAGGGTGTTCGCGCAAATGGCTTACTTGCACCTGTCGAAGTAGCCTTTGAAGCGACTGAAGTTAAGATTGGCTTTATTTTTGATGATGTACCACCAGATTCAAGTTTAGAAACGGTTAAAACTGTTGCTGATGCCTATCGCACCAATGGTTGCGATGCCATTATTGCCATTGGTGGTGGTTCAGTGATTGATACGGCGAAAGCTGCCAACATTTTAGTCACTGAAGGTGGTGATGACCTTCTGAAGTATTCAGGTGCGCATAACTTACCCAAACCGTTAAAACCATTTTTTGTTGTACCCACCACTTCAGGCACAGGCTCTGAAGTGACCATGGTCGCTGTGATTTCAGATAACTCAACGCATCAAAAAATCGCGTTCGCATCTAAACATTTGATGCCAAGTGCAGCGATACTTGATCCTCGCATGACGCAAACATTGCCACCGCATTTAACGGCAATGACCGCGATGGATGCAATGACACATGCTGTTGAGGCGTACACTTGCTTAGCAGCCAATCCCATTAGCGATGCCTACGCAACTGCGGCAATTAAAAAAGTCAGCGAAAACCTTTTCAAAGTTTTGGAAAATCCTAAAGATGCCGATGGTCGCTTAGAGTTAGCACAAGCTTCGACCATGGCTGGCATTGCATTTTCGAATGCGATGGTTGGCATTGTTCACTCTCTAGGGCATGCATTGGGTGCAGTTTCACACCTTCCACATGGTCTATGTATGAACCTGTTCCTGCCTTATGTGCTTGAGTACAACAAAGATGTGAATGGTCACAAAATTGCAGAACTTCTGTTACCACTGGCGGGTGCAGATATCTATGCACAAACACCAGCACCACAACGTACAGATAAAGCCATTTCAATGATTAAGGATATGCGTGATCATCTCCACTCACTGACCAAACTTCCACGTACCTTGCAGGAAACAGGCAAAGTCACACAGGCGCAGTTTGATGAAATTGCAGATAAGGCATTGAATGATGGATCGATCATTTATAACCCCAAAGAAGCCACCCTTGCAGATCTCAAATCTATTTTAGAAAAAGCTTGGTAATTCAAACAAAATAAGCCACTATACATCGCCAATTAGCCTGATGTTTTTTTAAACATCGGGCTTTTATCTTGCAGAATAACAACCCATGCACTTTTACTTTAAGTGGCATATTTTCTGCTAAAAATAGTTTGGAAGTTACTGACAAATCGCATAAATTGCTTTAAATTGGCGCGCTTTGTTTCATCAATTAGGGGGGATCGTTCGTCTCAAACGATCCTAGATAGATTTGACTGATCCTTGATCAACGATTAAGAGGATAACGCCGTTGACAAATACCACTGGGACTCAACCGGCAGCTAAACTGCAAAAAACGCTAGGTCTCTGGCACATCATTATTATCGGTTTAGCTTATATTCAGCCAATGACCTTATTTGATACTTTTGGCTTAGTATCTGAAGAAAGTCATTTTCACGTACCTACATCTTATATTTTTGCACTTGTTGCAATTTTACTGACGTCACTGAGTTATGGTCATATGATTCGCCGATACCCTTCATCGGGTTCTGCGTATACCTATGCTCAAAAATCGATTCACCCGAATGTCGGCTTTATGGTCGGTTGGTCTTCATGGTTAGATTATCTTCTATCTCCAATGGTCAACATCATTTTGGCTGTGATCTACCTTGAAGCATTATTCCCAGATGTCAATCATTGGGTATGGGTGGTTGCACTTACAGCCTTCATGACCTTAGTTAATTTGCGTGGGGTCAAATTTGTCGCAAACTTTAACAGCTTGATCGTATTTATACAGTTAGGCGTGATTGCATACTTCACTTGGATGGTTTACAGCTTGCTTGCAGGTGGTATCAATGCTGATGGTACTTTAGTCAATGCTAAATATCAGTTATGGAGCTTAGAGCCATTCTGGAATGAGTTAACGACGGTGGGTGCACTGATTACTGGTGCAACATTACTTTGCTTCTCTTTCACTGGTTTTGACTCACTCAGCTCACTTGCTGAAGAAACAAAAGACACTGAAAAAACGCTTCCTAAAGCGATTTTCTTGACTGCTTTAATTGCAGGTGTGATCTTCATCATTAGCACGTATTTCATGCAAATCTACTTCCCGAATGACCCTAAAACTTATTTCGAAGATGTAGCTGCAACTCAACCTGACATTTTACTGGCTGTGGGTGGCGCGGCATTTAAAACTGTGGTTCTTTACTTCGCAATCGTCACTGTGATGGCGTCTGGTATTTCTGCACATGCAGGCGTATCACGCTTGATGTACGTCATGGGTCGTGATGGCGTAATCAACAAGAAGATCTTCGGTCATATTAGTCCACGTAGTCATACACCGTCTTACAATATCTTAATTGTAGGTGTTGTTGCTTTAACTGCTGGATTCATGGATTTAGACACCGTGATCTACATGATCAGTTTCGGTGCATTAACGGCATTCACTTTTGTTAACTTGTCTGTGATTTCACGTTATGCATTACGTGACGGTCGCACCAAGAATGCAAAAGATATTCTGAACTATGTGGTTGTTCCGCTACTCGGATTTATTGCAGTCTTTGCATTGTGGCTTGAGATTGAAGAACAATCGCTTAAATTCGGCCTATGGTGGGCAATGATTGGTATTTTATACCTTGGTTACAAAACCAAAGGTTTCCGCCAACCTGCTCCACAACATGACGAGTTTAGTGATAAATAATACTACTAATAAAAAAGGCGCTTAATGCGCCTTTTTTTTAATTTATAGTTTCAATTGATTAATGAACACGACAATCAAAACCCAACTGCGTGGGAATAATATTATTTTGAATTCCTAAAGCCTGAACAAAAGATGCTCTGTTTTCTAGAACTTTTCGATCCGATTCTGTGAGTCGCTGTTTATTTCGTTGCGCCGACTGATATGTTTCATCAATCACACCTTGAAAAATCCCACACACTTCTAACTGTTTGGATGACTTCAGAACCAGCTTTCCTCGTTTACGATCGAAGTCACTTCGGGTGAGCTTAGATCCCCACTGCTCAATCCGAGTATTCATCTTCTTTTGCATTTCGACCAAACCTTGCTGTATCTCTTGCTTGGTAATGAGTTGCACACCCTCTTCAATAACAATCGGTGGCTCATTGGCAGAGCTTAAATTTGTAATAAATAAGCTGGTAGAAAAGACACATAGAACAGCAAAATTAGTTTTCAAGTGGTAGATGAATGAAGACATATTCACTCCAAAATTATGATATTTGATCAATTCTTTTAATGACTCTAGCTAAATCCTAACGTCCTAGGCTTAACACTGCAATAAAAAAAGCCACATGACGTGGCTTTATATTTTTCAATCATCTTAAATGAGTGCTTTAAAATCTTGCTGACGCCATGCTTCATAAAGAATCACAGCAGTTGCATTGGACAAATTCAAACTCCGTGAATTTTCTGCCATCGGCAAACGAATCCAATGCTTCTGTGGAAACAACATACGAATATGTTCAGGTAAGCCACGCGTCTCTGGACCCATCAACAGTGCTACCGAACGGTTTAAATCCGAAGTATGCGGAGTTTCAGTCCCCTTGGTCGTGAGTGGATAGATTGCATCTACATCCACACCTTTAGATTGAAGATCAGCGAGACAGTCTTCAAAATTTTCCCAAATTTGCATACGTGCATATTCGTGATAATCCAAACCCGCACGTTTTAACTTCTTGTCATCTAGTTCAAAACCTAAAGGTTTTACCAAATGTAACTGCGCTCCAGTATTGGCACATAAACGAATGATATTCCCCGTATTGGCAGGAATTTCTGGCTCGTATAAAACAACATGGATCACAGGATATCTCTACTTATCGATATGGCAGGTCTAAATTAACCTTGCCATTGTAATTGTTCACGCAAGCTGACCACATCACCAATAATAGTTAACGTCGGCGCTTGAATTTCATATTGTGAAACTTTAGAAGCAATATCTGCCAAAGTCCCCACAACGACTTTCTGATCTGGCGTAGTCCCTTTTGAAACCAAGGCCACTGGCATATCTGGACGTTGCCCATGTGCTATCAATTTTTCACAGATTTTTTCTAACCCGACCAAGCCCATGTATAAAACTAGGGTTTGATTTTGATAGACCAACTCACTCCAAGGCAGTTCAGGTGAGCCTTCTTTCAAATGACCTGTAAGAAAACGAACACTTTGAGCATAGTCACGATGAGTCAGCGGGATACCGGCATAGGCTGAACATCCAGAAGCTGCTGTAATCCCTGGTACAACCTGAAATGCAACCCCAGCTTCGTAAAGCTCTTGAATCTCTTCCCCACCACGACCAAAGATAAACGGATCACCACCTTTCAGGCGACAAACACGCTTACCTTCTTGCGCATACTTGACCAATAAAGCATTAATACCTTCTTGAGGTACAGCATGATTTGATCGCGCTTTACCAACATAGACTTTTTCAGCATCACGGCGACACAAATCCATAATTGGCTGAGACACCAAACGATCGTAAATCACCACATCTGCTTGTTGCATCAGACGCAAAGCTTTTAAAGTCAATAATTCAGGATCACCCGGACCTGCACCAACCAGATAGACTTCGCCTTGTGGCTTCTGCCATTCAATAAGTGCTTGTTCAATCAGGCGGTCTGCTTCAGCGATATTGTCATTAAACACTTGTTCTTTGAGTGGGCTTGCATATAAGTCCTCCCAAAAAATACGGCGTTCGTCTGGGTTCAGAATTTTAGCTTTTACCGCACTACGCCATTTGCCTGAAAACTCTGCCAGCCTCCCCATCTCATGAGGAATAGCAGCTTCAAGCTGGGTACGAATCTGACGGGATAAAACTGGAGATTGACCATTGGTTGCAATTGAAACCACCAATGGCGAACGATCAATAATTGCAGGAACCATGAAACGGCAATGTGGTGGATCATCCACACTATTGACCAATACATTTTCTGATTCACACAGATGGAAAACATTTTGATTGGTTTTCTTGTCATCTGTAGCTGCAATCACTAAACGATAACTACGGATATTGATTTCATGATGAAAATTGCTTTGTACGTATTGCCCTTGAGATTGCTCAACGATTTCAATTAACTCAGGCAAAATTTCTGGTGAAACAACCGAAATCACCGCCCCTGCTTTTTGCAGTAAAACAGCTTTGCGGTACGCAATATGTCCACCACCCACAATCAGACAAGGTTGCTGTTGCAACTTTAAAGAGATTGGAAAAATATCCACACAATACCTCAGTATTTTTGATTCTGACTGTTTAAAGCAATTTTTATGCACGTTTCATGTATGACTACAACTTAAACACTCAGCTCAAACGTATTTGAGCTGAGTGTAGCAAATCTGATTAATCGATATACTCGACACCACCCATATATGGACGAAGTACTACTGGGATCTCAATTGAACCATCTTCACGTTGATAGTTTTCCATCACAGCAAGTAAAGTACGACCTACAGCCAAACCAGAACCATTCAAGGTATGTACAAATTCCGTTTTCTTTTGGTCAGCACGATAGCGCGCTTTCATACGACGTGCTTGGAAGTCACCCATGCAAGAGCATGATGAAATTTCACGGTAAGTATTTTGACTTGGCACCCAAACTTCTAAATCATAAGTTTTGATTGCACCAAAACCCATGTCACCGCCACATAAAACCACTTTACGATAAGGCAGACCTAATGCTTGTAAGATTCCTTCAGCATGACCTGTTAATTCTTCCAAAGCATCGAGAGAGGTTTCAGGTTTAACAATTTGGACCATCTCAACTTTGTCAAATTGATGTTGACGAATCAAGCCACGCGTATCACGACCATATGAGCCCGCTTCACTACGGAAACACGGTGTATGCGCTGCATATTTGAGTGGTAAACGTTCAGGATCAATAATTTCGTCACGAACGAAGTTTGTTACAGGCACTTCAGCCGTCGGAATTAGGTAGTATTCTTTTTCACCTTGAAGTTTGAATAAATCTTCTTCAAATTTAGGCAACTGACCTGTACCACGTAATGATTCAGCATTGACTAAATACGGTACATACGCTTCGGTATAACCATTTTTAAGCGTATGCGTATCCAACATAAACTGTGTCAATGCACGTTGTAGACGCGCCAATGGTCCCTTCAATACGCTAAAACGTGAACCTGTTAATTTGGTTGCCGTTTCAAACTCCAAGCCACCCATCCACTCACCAAGATCCGTATGATCTTTTACATCAAAATCAAACTGGCGAGGTGTGCCCCACTTTAAAATTTCGACGTTATCATTTTCATCTTTGCCTTCAGGCACAGATTCATGCGGTAAGTTAGGAATACTGAGTGATTTATTTTCAATTTCAGTTTGCAAATCAGCGAGCGCTTGTTCAGCCGCTTTGATTTCGTCACCAATCGCACCCATACGTGCCATGATTTCAGACGCATCTCCACCAGATTTTTTAATCTGACCGACTTGTTTTGCACCAGCGTTACGTTCTGCCTGCAAAGCTTCAGTTTTCGACTGAATTTCTTTACGTTGAGCTTCTAATGATGCCCACTCTTCAACATTTAATTGTACGCCACGTTTTGCTAAGGCTGCATTTACAGCCTCTATATTATTTCTGAGTAATTTCGGGTCAATCATGGTCAATCTTTGTAAAGAAAAAAACTGGCTATAGTGTAAGCGCTTCAGCCTAAAAAATACAGTAACTGAGCTTGCAGCTGCACCTTATTACATCAAATGTGTCATAAAAATTGAAAATATTCAGGTGACTAAATTGCCTTAAAATATTATTGAGTATTATAGTTTGGCAAATTCGGCAAATACTCAGCTTTAATCAATTTCTGACTAGATTGATATGGCAAAGTAAGTTCCGACATCCCTTCAGCATACGATGCCAACTCATAAAGCGGATAAACAAAGACAATACCATTTGCACCATAATAAAAATTATCACTCACCTTTAAACGATCTTTATCAATCGTATGTTCCATCAACCAGTTGGTATTGGTGTCATAGAGCATGTCTCTCAACTGCTCTTCTGCTCCAGAAACTAGCAAATCTTCTAAAGCGATGCGTTTTTTATGTTTTAAATCAAAGTTAACAAATTCTTTGTGGTACATCCCATGTGCGGCACCTGCACTATAGCTATACGTTAACATTTCAAAGGTTGCCAAATGCTGATTCTGCCCCACAAATCGAACAACGACAGTACTTTGATTGACCTGTTTTGTATCTGCACTGACTGCTTCTGATGCACTCTTGTCATTTTGAAATGCAACTGGATCTGTTTTTTGAATTCGATCTTTAAAGTATTGATTAATCCAAGATTGATTCGTTTCAACTGTTTGGAATTCATAACGTGTACAACCACTTTCGTCACAACTCTTCGATTGAGGTATTTTTAAATTTATTGTTTTAGAGACGATCAGTTCCACTGTACTTGCTGTTTTCTTATTTTCTGTAGCTTCTTTCTCTTGATCTGTTTTAGGCTGACACGCCGTCAGTAAAATGAGCATCGACATACTCATCAATACATTGCATATTTTTTTGGCACTCGATATCGAAGGATTACTCATTCTCAAGCTACTCGGACTTAAAGTATGTTGGTTTAAACCGATCTTGTTCTGACCATTTAATTGCTGAATTATTTTTTTTATTATCACTCTCTTTTCCTAACTGGCTTATTCAATATTTTCATACTATACAAATTCCTGAGAAAATTTAACTCAACTCTTTTGTAATCCAACTCTCAGAATTGAATGGGTTAAAAATAAGAATAAGTGCAATCAATCTAATACACTTAAAACATTGCTAGCAAGAAGCATTCACCTAGTCAGATATTGCTTGCAAATAAATTCTTAGCATTAGCTTTATAACCAATGGTTACATCCATTCAAGCGCAATCCATTAAACCTCTAAAACAAAAAAAATAAGCAACCCATGGGCTGCTTATTTTCGATCTTGTGTGATAATCAACTGAATGAATACTTTAAGCGTTCAGAGGATTAACCAAATCATTTGCTATATCAAAAGGATCACATTACTGGTCAATAATGTCTGTACCTTTAGGTGGCGTGAAATTAAAAGTAGATGTTGGAATGGTCGCATTCACTTTTACGTTATTAAACTTTACATAAGTTGTTTGGCCCAGAGAGTCTTCCAAAATCATTAAGCTTGGTGCTTTATTTGCACCAAAACTAATCGTTAAACTCTGGAATGCACCGTCACCCTGTTTAGGATATAGCGTGTAATACGTTTTTGCCTTATTGGGCTGTGTAACACGATACGACTGCATGATTTGGTTGGTATTACCTGAAAGTAATAATGCAGGCGTATTCGCGACTTGCTCATCTAAGTTTTGACGAATCGCTTGTTGTAAATCTGGATCATAAATCCAAATCATTTTACCCGTGGTCACAATCGTCTGTTTGGCAGGTGTGGTGGTTTCCCAATAAAATTTACCTGGACGTTCAACTTTCATCACGCCTTTAAAAGTTTGATTCATGTGCTGTGCACTTAAACCCTTTTTCTGAGGTGCTTTGCTACTTGCAGTTGCTTTTGTGGTTTGTTCAAAGTTCGCTGTTAAGCTTTTAACACCATTCAACTGTTTCACTAAGTTAGCAGTTGCTTGTTGCTCCGTTGCAGCAGTCGCCGCGAAAACATTTGTGCTGACTACAGGTGCAAGCATGATCACAGTGATTGCTGCTGCACTCATGGATTTACGAAGCATATTCATGATTTCACCTTTTTATAAATTTGCGTCATTGCTTTTGGTTTGTTGAGTCATCTTAAATCATTTTTTTATGCTAATAATTGAGAAAATAAGAAGATTTGTAGGTTTATTTACATCTTTTGTAGAAAAACATTCATGATGATGAAGATCAGTGACGTTTTATAATCAATCCTTTAAAAACATCAAACACTTTAATAATTTCAAATTTATATAAATTTTTATGTTGCATAATTCCCTACAAATAAAAAAAGCCCACATCACTGTGGGCTTTTTCGGTTATGACAATTAAAACTTATACAGTTTCAACAGATACATAACGACGGCCAAATTGACCTTTAACTTCGAATTTGATCACGCCATCAGCGGTAGCAAATAAAGTGTGGTCACGACCCATACCAACGTTTGGACCAGCGTGGAATTCAGTACCACGTTGACGAACGATGATGTTACCAGCAGTCACAGCTTGACCACCGTACATTTTAACGCCTAACATTTTTGGGTTCGAGTCACGACCGTTACGTGTCGAACCACCAGCTTTTTTAGTAGCCATGTGTCAAAATCCTCGTAATTAGCCTGAAATAGTCGTAATTTTCAACTCGGTAAACCATTGACGGTGACCTTGTTGTTTACGGTAGTGCTTACGACGACGCATTTTAACAATACGGATTTTGTCGTGACGACCGTGGCTAACTACTTCAGCAGTTACTTTAGCGCCAGCAACAACTGGAGCACCAATTTGAATGCTTTCGCCGTTTACTAGCATCAATACGTCATCAAACGTAATTGTTGAACCAGTTTCAGCTTTTAACAATTCTACTTTAAGGGTTTCACCCTCAACAACACGGTGTTGTTTACCACCGGTTTGGATAACTGCGTACATACTGTACTCCAACAGACCCGTGTCGTCGTGCCGATAAAGGAAGATATCGATCTTAAGACGAGCGCCACTGGGGTTAATTCAAGGTGATGGATTTTAAGTGATAATCAAATAAACAACAAGGTCTTTTACCGAATTCTTCACATCGATCACTTTTAAAGCAGCATCCATTTTAAAATTAAAGTCATTCGAGCAATTTTTCTTTAGTCTTTTGTGAAAATTGCATGGTTTTTGCTTCAAGTTCGACTAGTATGTGTCCAAAATAAGCTTTCATACAATAAGAGCAACAAAAGGGATAGCTTCAAACAATTCAACTTAGTTTGGACATATAAGCAACAAATCATTATGATTCTGCGTGTTAACAAATTTCACAAGCGACAACGCTCGATGTTAATTGTTACACTAATGAAAGATTAGAACGCATTTTGACAAGGATTCCCTTCACCATGGCCATCGATTTTCAGCAAGATATCCTTTCTCCTGTTGCATCAGAATTTGCCGCAATGGACAAGCTGATTAATGAAGGAATCAGTTCTAAAGTCGCTTTAGTGATGTCTGTCAGTAAGCACGTGGTTGAAGCTGGCGGTAAACGCATGCGCCCAATTATGTGTCTACTTGCTTCTCGCGCTTGTGGTGAAACGAAGCTTGATCAAGCACAGCATTTAGCCGCTATTATCGAAATGTTACATACAGCTACCCTTGTGCATGATGATGTTGTCGATGAATCAGGCTTACGCCGTGGTCGCCCAACGGCAAATGCAACATGGAATAATCAAACTGCAGTTTTGGTCGGTGATTTCTTAATCTCACGTTCATTTGATCTTTTGGTCGATCTGAACAATATGACTTTATTGAAAGACTTTTCAACAGGCACTTGTGAGATTGCAGAGGGAGAAGTTCTACAACTCCAGTCACAGCATCAAGCAGATACCGATGAAGCGACTTACCTCAGCATTATTCATGGAAAAACGTCACGTTTATTTGAACTGGCAACTGAAGGCGCTGCAATTTTAGCAGGCAAAGAGGAGTTCCGTTTGCCTTTACGTCAGTATGCTGGTCACTTCGGTAACGCATTCCAAATCATTGACGATATTTTAGATTACATCTCTGATGCCGATACCTTAGGTAAAAATATTGGCGATGATCTCATGGAAGGTAAACCAACACTTCCCCTGATTGCCGCGTTGCAGAAAACGACTGGTGAAGACCATCAGTTGATTCGAAAAAGTATCACTACCGGTGGTATTGAACATTTAGAGCGTGTCATTGAAATCGTTCATCAATCGGGTGCACTTGATTACTGTCGCCAACGTGCAATCGAAGAAACCAATGCGGCTCTGGATGCATTAAAGCAATTACCAGAAACGACCTACCGTCAAGCACTGCATAATTTGGCATTGCTTGCCTTACATCGAATTCAATAATTAGAACCCTTATTGCTTATGCATATAAAATTTAACGATATATTTTTAAACATGCAGGAGCAGCTTGAACTTAACCCAGCTGCTCTTGATGAAAATCTGATTATTGAATTGGTTGAACGTATTAGACCAAGCGACAGCTATAACGTTGAAGAAAGCAAAAAAAAATTCCAAGCCCTGATTCAGGCTTTATTAATTACCCCCACTGCAGCCAATACACTCCAAGCCTATTTAGTCACACTGATCAATCGTTATAAGCAAACAGGCTTGTATGCAGACAGTGGCATTTTGTCTTTAGATGGTTTTTGGAACCAATTGGGACAGCGCGTCGGCGCACATTTTCTGCCCTTATTAACAGATGAAACTGATCTTAAAGATTTGGTTCATCGTGTTTTTCACCAACGCAGTGACAAATATTGGTTAGAGAATATTGCCAATGATCAATGGTTACAGTTTTTTCAAATATTAAATCAGAATAAAAGTCACCTAGATGCCAAAATTGGTATTCGTCGACATATCATTAAAGCCATTACGGTTTTATCTTATCGTATTAGTGGTATTGGTCTTTATCCTGAGTTTATTAATGCTCAACCTGAATTATCTGAATACGAGTCCCCTTTTCTCGTTCAAAATCGCGAGATTATCGAATTCATCGAAGCTTATAATAAAACTCATCGTGATGCTGTCGATCTAAACGATATTGAGCTACCTGATGCCGATCAGGCTTTGGTGATGATCGACCAGTGCCGTGAAGTTGTACTTAAAATTCGCCGTGCAACCAAGCGTATCGGTGTCAGTTTAAGTTTGACTTATTTGTTGTCACTGCTCGAACAATGCCTAGATCGGATTGAATTATTACTATTGATTCTAACTGAACAGGATAAAAATCAATATTTGGCGCTGGGTGAGTTAACACAAGATTTAGCAGCTGCACATTATGGTGAAAACAGTGTTCGCGAATTACTCAAAACCAATAGTGAGTTGATCGCGCTACAAGTGACTGAAAATGCCAGTAAAACCGGCGAGCACTATGTAAGTACAGATAAACAAGGTTTCTTTGGCATGTACAAGTCAGCCGCAGGTGCTGGCGTGATCATTGCAACTATGGCAACACTGAAGATTTTATCTGCCCGCTTAACCATGGCACCGCTCATGCAAGCATTTGTCTATAGCATGAACTATTCCTTAGGATTCATGCTGATTCACGTTTTGCATTTTACGGTTGCAACGAAACAGCCCGCAATGACTGCAGCGGCACTTGCTTCTACAGTTCAACATCGCAAAGGCTCGAAGACCACACAAATCGCGGAACTTGCCGCCCTGATTATTAATATTATTCGAACGCAGTTCGTTGCAATCCTAGGTAATATTTCAATTGCGATTCCAACAGCAGCTGTCATTACGTTAATGTGGCAATTCGCTTTGCATGAACCTTTATTGACTCATACCAAAGCATCATATTTATTGCATAGCCTTAATCCCTTTACGTCTCTTGCAATCCCTCATGCTGCGATTGCTGGGGTCTGTTTATTCTTCTCAGGTTTGATTGCAGGCTACTTTGACAATATGGCCGTTTATCGTAAGGTTGGCCCGCGCCTAAAAGCACATATCAAACTCAAAAATGTGTTAGGCGAAGAAAGATTAGAAAAGTTTGCAAATTATATTGAGCGTAATTTAGGTGCTTTGGCAGGTAATTTCTTGTTCGGTATCATGTTGGGTAGTATGGGGACGATTGGTTTTATATTAGGATTGCCCTTAGATATTCGACATATTGCCTTTGCTTCAGCGAACTTTATTCAAGGTTTACTCTCGATTAATGGCACGCCTGAAATTGGTCTAATCATTGTTTCATTCTTAGGGGTTTTACTGATTGGCTTAACCAACTTATTTGTCAGTTTTACTTTAACGATTATCGTTGCGCTTCGTGCACGTCGGGTTCGCTTTGAGCAATGGAAACCATTGGCTAAATTGGTCTTTACTCATTTTGTGACCCGTCCATTGGATTTCTTCTGGCCCCCCAAACAACCTTTAGAAGTAGATGAGGCTCATTCATCGAATCAAAAATCGAATCATTAAAATATATGTTATTTTTTTGTGCAAAAGATGGTATGAAATAGAAAAGAATTTAGTATTAAACTGGATTTTAACTGACTTGAAAAAAAGTGTACTGACGAGTACACTTTGGAGCATTAATTCATCAGAAGTAATGCATGGATAATAGAAAAGGTCATAAACAAATGCCTTACTTATTGATTTTTATAGGCTGTTTAGGATTAACCATAAGTATTATTGGATTATATAATCCCAATATTCAGCATTTTGATATCACCGCTTTGACATGGATGGATGGGCATCGAACTCATTTTTTAAATGACATCCATGTCTTTTTATCTCATATTGGTGGCTTACCCAGTATGCTGATGATTTGTAGTGTGTGGTGCTTAATACTATACCAATCAAAAAAGTTCGCTCAAATTTTGTTTATCAGTTTTAGTCTACTCGGCAGTTCGGCTTTGGGCTGGGTGCTAAAGTGGTCATTTGATCGCGCACGACCAGATGTCGTTTATGCTTTAACTGAAACTTATGGGGCATCGTTCCCCAGTGCACACAGTATTTATGCAACAGTTTTATCCTGCTTAATCATTTTTATTTTCCATAAACATGCTTATGCAAGAATCATCATACTCCTCGCCTGTTTGTGGTTTGTGGGTATGGGCATATCAAGAATCTATCTTGGCGCTCATTACCCGACCGATGTGCTGGCAGGTTGGAGTATTGCTTTGATTTGGGTGTCGTTCCTTTGGCTGTATTTTTCGCCATTACAAATCAGCAAAGATAAATTATTTTTAGAGAAAAATCTAAACGAGGTGGAATAATGATGTCGGCAAAGCTTTGGGCACCTGCCCTCACTGCTTGTGCTTTAGCAACAAGTATTGCACTTGTGGGTTGCAGTAAAGACCCTAAAGGTGCAGAGCAAGCAGCTGCTGCTCAACAAATGCCTCCGACTGAAGTTGGTGTCATCGTTGCTCAACCACAAAGTGTTGAACAAACTGTAGAACTCTCTGGTCGTACATCTGCTTATCAAATTTCAGATGTTCGCCCACAAACCAGTGGTGTTGTCTTAAAGCGTCTATTCGCTGAAGGTAGCTATGTTCGTGAAGGACAGCCATTGTATGAAATCGACTCAAGTACTAACCGTGCAAATCTTGATAGTGCAAAAGCATCTTTAGTTCGCCAACAAGCCAACTTAAATGCCCTTCAAGTAAAAGCAAACCGCTATAGCCAACTTGTCGGGATTAATGCGGTCTCTAAACAAGAATATGACGACATCAAAGCACAAGTACAACTTGCTCAAGCAGATATTGCAGCTTCACAAGCGGCTGTGAAAAATGCGCAAATTTCTTTGGGCTATTCAACTGTCCGCTCACCAATTTCAGGTCAATCTGGACGTTCGAGTGTGACTGCAGGTGCTTTAGTGACTGCAAGTCAAGATGATCCATTGGTGACGATTCAACAGCTCGATCCAATCTACGTCGATATTAACCAATCAAGTGCTGAGTTGTTACGTTTACGCCAACAATTGAGCCAAGGCACCATTGATCGTAGCAATAACACCAAAGTTCGTTTAAAACTTGAAGATGGTAGTTTCTACAATGTGGAAGGTAATCTTGCATTTTCTGATGCCAGCGTAAATCCTGATACAGGTACAGTGACACTGCGTGCAATCTTCCCTAACCCAAATCATTTGTTGCTTCCAGGCATGTTTGCCAATGCACAAATTGTTCAGGGCGTGATTCCAAATGCAATTCTGATTCCTCAAGTTGCGGTGACTCGCACTCCAACGGGTCAAGCTACTGCGATGATCGTGAATGCCAAAGGCGCTGTTGAAGTTCGTCCGATTGAAACTGCGGGGATCCAAGGAAAAGACTGGATCGTGACCAAAGGTTTACAGGCGGGTGAAAAAGTCATTGTGGATGGTGTAGCGAAGGTAAAACCTGAGCAACAAGTTGTTGCAAAGCCTTTCCAAGCACCTGCAGCTGCTCCTCAAGGTGCACCTGCTCAACCGCCAGCTCAAAAACCTGAAGCAGAGAATAAGCCTGTAGAAAAGTCAGAAGATAAACCTGTCCAAAAAGCTACTTCAAATGCATAAGGGGTAGACTCATGGCTCATTTCTTTATTCATCGCCCCATTTTCGCATGGGTGATTGCATTGGTCATTATGTTGGCGGGTATTCTCACCATCACCAAAATGCCGATTGCTCAGTATCCAACGATTGCACCACCAACGGTGTCCATTTCTGCGACTTATCCAGGTGCTTCTGCTGCGACTGTTGAAAATACAGTGACTCAGATCATCGAGCAGCAAATGAATGGTTTAGATGGCTTACGTTATATCTCGTCAAACAGTGCGGGTAACGGTCAAGCGTCGATTACATTGAACTTTGACCAAGGTATTGATCCAGATATCGCACAGGTTCAAGTTCAAAACAAATTACAGTCTGCAACTGCACTTTTACCTGAAGACGTTCAACGTCAAGGTGTAAAAGTCACCAAGTCAGGTGCGAGCTTTTTACAAGTATTGGCATTCTATTCTGAATCTGATGCTTTAGATGCAAACGATATTAAAGACTACGTCAACTCAAACATTTCAGAACCGCTCAGTCGTGTTGCTGGCGTGGGTGAAGTCCAAGTCTTTGGTGGTTCTTATGCGATGCGTATTTGGATGGATCCATCCAAAATGGCAAACTTAAAAGTGACACCAAGTGATATTGCTGCAGCATTGCGCACTCAAAATGCTCAGGTTGCTGTCGGTCAATTGGGTGGAGCGCCTTCAATTGAAGGTCAAGTACTGAACGCAACAGTTACGGCGCAAAGCTTGCTTGAAACGCCTGAACAGTTTACCAACATCTTCTTGAAGAACACGGCCAATGGTGCTCAAGTTCGTTTAGGTGACGTTGCACGTGTTGAATTAGGTGCAGATAACTATGCCTTTGATTCTAAGTTCAATGGTAAACCTGCTGGCGGTGTTGCGATTAAGCTTGCAACAGGCGCGAATGCTTTAGACACAGCAAATGCTGTTGAAGAGCGTTTAGTTGAATTACGTAAAAACTACCCAGAAGGTATGGTCGATAAACTGGCTTTTGATACCACGCCATTTATTGAACTTTCGATTAAGAGTGTGGTTAAGACCTTAATTGAAGCGATCATTTTGGTATTCTTGGTGATGTTCCTGTTCTTACAGAACTGGCGCGCGACCATTATTCCGACGATGGCTGTACCTGTCGTTGTACTCGGTACATTTGCCGTGATTAACCTGTTCGGTTTCTCAATCAATACGCTTACGATGTTTGCCATGGTTCTTGCCATTGGTCTACTGGTCGATGATGCGATTGTTGTGGTGGAGAACGTCGAACGTGTCATGTCGGAAGAACATCTTGACCCTGTGAAAGCAACTGAAAAGTCGATGACACAGATCTCAGGTGCCTTGATTGGTATTACCTCTGTATTGACTGCGGTATTCGTACCGATGGCATTCATGGGAGGTACAACAGGGGTTATTTATCGACAGTTCTCAATCACACTTGTTACAGCAATGGTTCTTTCGTTGATCGTTGCCCTGACTTTTACACCTGCACTGTGTGCGACTTTGCTAAAACAGCATGATCCAAATAAGAAACCAAGTAATGGCATCTTCGCCCGTTTCTTCCGTTGGTTCAATGATGCCTTTGAAAGACTGTCTGTTAAATATCAAAACGGTGTAAACCGCATGACTCATGCTAAGCTTTTTTCAGGCGTAGTTTATGCAGTCGTGATTGCAATTATGGGCTATCTGTTCACAACTCTGCCTTCTTCATTCTTACCAGACGAAGACCAAGGTGTAGTGATGACATTGGTGCAATTACCACCAAATGCGACACTCGAACGAACAGATAAAACCATTGATGCAATGACCCACTATTTCCGTGAAAACGAGAAAGAGCACGTTGAGTCTGTATTCAGTGTCGCTGGTTTCTCATTTACAGGTGTCGGTCAAAACGCAGGTTTAGCATTCATTAAGTTGAAAGATTGGAAAGACCGTACCAGCAAAGAATCGCAAGTCGGAGCAATCATTCAACGTGGTATGGCGCTGAATATGATTGTCAAAGATGCAGCTTATATCATGCCTTTACAGCTTCCTGCGATGCCTGAATTGGGTGTAAGTGCAGGCTTTAACTTACAGTTGAAAGCTTCTGCTGGACAAAGTCATGAGCAATTGCTTGCAGCACGTAATGCAATCTTAGGTATGGCTGCTCAAGACAAGCGTTTGATGGGCGTACGTCCAAATGGTCAAGAAGATACACCGCAGTACCGTGTTATCGTTGACCATGCGCAGGCAGGTGCGATGGGAATCAGTATTGCTGAAATCAATAGCACCATGGGAATGGCCTGGGGCGGAACTTATATCAACGACTTCGTCGATCGTGGTCGTGTGAAAAAAGTCTATGTGCAAGGTCAATCCGATGCACGTATGATGCCTGAAGACTTGAACAAGTGGTTCGTCCGTAATAATCAAGGCGAGATGGTTCCATTCTCCGCATTTGCGACAGGCGAATGGACCTATGGTTCTCCACGTCTCGAACGATACAACGGCGTGTCTTCAATGAATATCACAGGTACCCCTGCTGTTGGTGTGAGTTCTGGTGATGCAATGCTCGCAGTTGAAGAGATTGTTGCTAAGTTGCCTTCAATGGGCTTGCAAGGTTTTGACTACGAATGGACAGGACTCTCTTTAGAAGAACGTGAGTCTGGCGATCAAGCGCCATTCCTCTATGCGCTTTCGTTACTGATCGTATTCCTATGTTTGGCTGCACTTTATGAAAGCTGGTCAATCCCATTCTCAGTCCTATTGGTTGTACCTTTAGGTATCGTTGGTGCGCTTGGTTTAACTTTCCTCGGCATGGTGTTCTTTAAAGATCCTAACCTGTCGAATAACATTTACTTCCAAGTCGCCATCATTGCCGTGATTGGTCTTTCAGCGAAAAATGCGATCTTGATCGTAGAATTTGCGAAAGAATTACAAGACAAAGGTGAAGATCTGTTTGAAGCGACTTTACATGCGTCTAAGATGCGTTTACGTCCAATCATCATGACGACACTTGCATTTGGTTTCGGTGTACTTCCATTAGCGCTTGCTTCTGGTGCAGGTGCAGGAAGTCAGCACTCTGTCGGATATGGTGTACTGGGTGGTGTAATCAGCTCTACACTCTTGGGTATCTTCTTTATTCCAGTGTTCTATGTTTGGATTCGAAGTATTTTCAAATCTAAACCAAAACAAATAAAACAGGAGCATATTTCGTAATGCAAACTTTATGGTCTATTACAGGTCGTAGCATTGCGGTATCTGCACTTGCGCTTGCTTTGACGGCATGTCAAAGCATGCGTGGTCCAGAACCAGTCGCTCAAGCCAATATTCCGACTGCTTACTTAGGTAATGCTTCAGGGACTTCGATTGCAGAACAAGGTTATAAAAACTTTTTTGCCGATCAGCGTCTCGTACAAGTCCTTGATTTAGCTTTAGCCAACAACCGTGATTTACGTAAGGCTGCTTTGAACATTCAACGTGCTCAACAGCAATACCAAATTACGTCAAATAATCAGTTACCGACCATCGGTGCAAGTGGTGACGTCCTGCGTCAAGATCAAGGCGCTGGTGCTCAAACTCGCTACAATGTGGGTTTAGGCTTAACCGCTTATGAACTTGATTTTTGGGGTCGTGTACGCAGCCTAAAAGACAATGCGCTGGATAACTATCTTGCGACTGCCAGTGCTCGTGATGCAACGCAAATTGCATTGGTGGGTCAAGTGGCACAAGCTTGGTTGAGTTATTCATTTGCCAATGCAAATTTAAAACTTGCAGATCAAACTTTGAAAGCACAGTTGGATTCTTATAACCTCAACAAAAAGCGTTTTGATGTGGGTATCGACAGTGAAGTTCCTGTACGTCAGGCTCAAATCTCTGTAGAGACGGCACGTAACGATGTTGCAAATTATAAGACCCAAATCGCTCAAGCACAGAATTTACTGAATTTGTTGGTTGGTCAAACCGTACCTGCGGAATTGTTACCGAAGCAACGCTTAACGCGCGTGACCAATGCTGCTGCATTAACGTCAGGTTTACCAAGTGATTTACTCAACAATCGTCCAGATGTTAAATCCGCTGAATATCAACTTAGTGCTGCGGGCGCGAATATCGGTGCAGCTAAAGCACGTTTATTCCCAACGATTAGCCTGACAGGTTCAGCAGGTTATGCCTCTACGGATTTAAGTGACTTGTTTAAATCTGGTGCATTTGTATGGGCTGTTGGTCCAAGCCTTGATATTCCAATCTTTGATTGGGGCACACGTCGTGCGAATGTAAAGATTTCAGAAACAGATCAGCAAATTGCTTTATCTGATTATGAAAAATCAATTCAATCTGCTTTCCGTGAAGTCAATGATGCCTTAGCTGTTCGCCAAAACATTGGTGATCGTCTAACTGCTCAACGCCGTTTAGTCGATGCAACCAATACCACCTATAAACTATCCAATGCACGCTTCCGCGCAGGTATTGATAGCTTCTTAACCGTATTGGATGCGCAACGTGGTTCTTATGCCGCTGAACAAGGTCTATTGTTACTTGAACAAGCCAACTTAAATAACCAAGTTGAATTGTACAAAACTTTAGGTGGTGGTGTTAAAGCTACTTCTGATCAAACCCTTCAATATCAACCTTCAAGCTCAGATCTTAAATACAATAAAAAATAAGTATTTTGTCTGAACACTCAAAAGCTCACTTCGGTGAGCTTTTTTGATTGCATTTATAAGCTCAATTTCCTATCTTAAATCAACTTTACAACAATGAATCAGTTCAATGATCTTAAGTAATCTGGAAAGCGTTCCCGGACATACGATTAGCAAACAGCTCGATGTGGTCTATGGCAGTACCGTGCGTAGTAAACACGTCGGTCGTGATTTTATGGCGGGTTTAAAAAATATTGTGGGAGGTGAACTCAAAGGCTATACCGAACTGTTAGAAGAATCTCGCCAAGAAGCCATGGATCGTATGATTCAAAAAGCACAGGCAATGGGTGCAAATGCAGTTGTAGGTATCCGTTTTTCAACTTCAAATATCGCGCAAGGTGCATCAGAACTTTTTGTTTATGGTACGGCTGTACAAGTCATTCCAAGCCAAGTCATTCCAAGCCAAGTCATTCCAAGCCAATCGACTCCCCTACCAGATCCATTTTCAAATCAAGGATAAGCTATGGATGGATTATTGTTTAAGATTGGGATTACACTGATTCTATTTTGTATTGGATGGGCTTTCGGTCGGCACATTGAACGAAAACATTTAAACAAACTTGAAGAAAGAGAACGTGAACTGGCTTATATTCGCGTTGATACCAATCGTTTTGCAACGACAGAATCGACTGGGCAACTGGTCAGTAGTAATGTGGTTTTATCACACGATTATTTTAAATACATCATATCCATGATCCAAAGTTTACTCGGTGGTCGATTGACGACCTATGAAAGCGTGGTCGATCGTGCGCGACGAGAAGCCATGATTCGGCTGAAAATCGAAGCTCAAAAAATGGGGGCAAATCACATTATGGGTTTACGTTTAAGCACCACTGAAATGGGTATGGAAGGCGGCATGGTCGAAGTGTTTGCTTGTGGTACAGCGATTCAGAAAAAATGAGATGATCTGCTTCGTCAATTAAACTACGGAGCAGATAACCGCCTTCCAAATAAACACTTAACTCAATGCTTTTATTAGTTATTTCACCTCTTAACATCTTAAGATTATAACAATACACACCTTCACCGATCATACGCATTCGGTTCAAGAAATCAATTTAAAAACTTTAGTATCACCCGCCTAAAATACGCTATTTTTCCCAATATAAATCAAATTTAACGCCTCTCACGTATAACATTAATAGGACAATCTGTCGCGAATATAAGCCTGTACAAAAAATCTGTTCTTTCATTAAATAAAGTGAAGAAATTAGGTCTTCATTCAAATATAGTCTGTCTACAAGGAGCTATTTATGCCTACTGCCGTTGTAACAGGTGCGGGAAGTGGCCTTGGTCAACATATTGCGCTAATCCTCGCTAAAAATGCCTATACCGTTTACGGGACTGCATTTAATCAACAAGAAATTGATCAGCTGTATCAACTTTCACAAGGTCAAGTTATTCTTAAGTTGTGTGATATTACTCAGCAAAATGAGATTGATGCATTCGCAAATTTTGTCAAAATACAAACCGAAAATCAGCTTGAAGTTCTCATTAATAATGCTGGAATTCTTACGCCAGGCCCTATCGAAATCATCCCCATTGAATCCATTTTTAAAGAGTTCGATGTCAATACTTTTGGGCTAATCAGAATCGTCAATACATTTTTACCATTATTACGTGAGTCCAAAGGACGTATTATTCAAATTAGTACTGTTTCTGTGGATCAACCCTCCCCATTTAATGCTCCTTCAAGTGCATCCAAAGCAGCAGCTGAAATTTTCACAGATATGTATGGTGCAGAACTGAAAAAGTTTGGCATTACAACCAGTATTGCAGTCTGTGGCAATATGAAAACAGGTGGTCCTGCAAAAGTACAAAAAGCACTAGACCGTATCATTAGTGACATGACCCTTGTACAAGATGCGATTTATGGGCAAGAGTTTCGTGCGTTCACGGATCGCATAATGCAAGGTCAACATGATGGATTGGATCCACATCGTGCAGCTCAAGAAATTGTTGATTTAGTCAAACAAGCAGATTCGCCTTTGAGAGTTGCCATCGGTGATGATGCGCGACGTATTCTTGCTCAAGCATAATGTGGCCACTACGCGAATGGAAAAGTATCAATATTTATAAAATTATACAGAGGTGAAAAACATGCATATTCAATCTGATGAAAACAATGATAAAGGTTCCAGAAATATCGAAAAATTACTTGCGCTCTACGATGAAATGTTTAATCAGAAAAAACCGCTAGAAGCCGCCCGTAAATACTTGTCTCCCCACTATATTCAACATAATCCCTTTCTTCCTGATACGGCAGACGGTACAGGAGGTGCATTCTTAAAACGCTTAGAAAGTTTTCCCAATATGTATGTCAAAGTACATCGTATTATCGCTCAAGGTGACTATACATGGGCACATGTCAATTTTTTTAATATCTATAACAATGAGCCTGAAGATCTAGGCACGGCGGGTGTTGATATTTTCAGGTTTGATGAGGATGGACTGATTTTAGAACACTGGGATGTTTTACAAGAAATTCCTCATCCATCTGAATGTGCCAATAACAACGGCATGTTCTGATTAAGATTAAAATGTATTGATCGGCATACAGAGGATGATTGATACCGTTTTGGATTCTGTCCTTGCACACCTGCGTGAAAGATGGCGCTGTAAAGCGCCATTCAACATAGAGTCTAAATTTATATTCTTTATTAAACTATTTCACTTTGGTTTTACGAATCATCTTATAAAGCGTTTTAGGGGAAAAACGAGAGACCCACACGCCTAATTTTTCTTTGGCTTTACTCACCACAATAAACTCTTCATCACTTAAAAGTGCTGTCACAGTCTGACGTGCAAAATCATCCGCCTCTAAACCATTTTCAATCACTTCATCTTGATGACCTTGTGGTTTACCCTCGCCGTTTAAAGCATTAAACGACACATTGGTTTTCACGAACCCTGGGAAGATCACAGATACCCCTATACCTTGATCAGCGACTTCTGCACGTAAGCTATTCGCCCACATATGAATCGCACCTTTAGCAGCCGAATACGTTGCACGGTACTGTACGCCCAAAAGTCCTGCAACACTGGAAATAAAAATTACCCGCCCAGATTGTTGTTTTAATAAGGTTGGTAATACCGTCTTGGTCAAAAATACTTGTGAGAAATAGTCTACTTCCATGATGGCACGTTCAGTGTGCATGGTGGTGTCTTCAATCAAAGCACGCTGACTGAGTCCTGCATTGTTCACCAGCCAATCAATACGACCTTTGGCTTTCAAGACTTCATCATAAGCATGGCGAACTTGGTTTTCATCCGTGATATCCACTGCAATCGAAATATGCTGTTCAGGGTTGAATAAACTTAACCGTACCTTTTCTAATTCTTCATAACGGCGTGCGCTCAACACCAAGATCGCACCTTGAGATGCACATTCAGCCGCTAAAGCTTTGCCTAAGCCTGACGATGCACCTGTAATCCAAACAATTTTTCCATTTAATGTCGAACGCGCCATTTCAATATCCCTATCTATTATCTTCTTGTGGCTAATTCGAAAATGATCGAATTAACTTAAGCTTTATTGTTATCACCCTTATCTAAGAATGCAACAAAATGGTCAAAGTATTTACCAATGGTTTGCGCGTCATAAATCGTACTGAGTTTGTCAAAACGTTTATAGCCAATACCTGTGGTCAAGCTAATCACACCATCTAAGGTTTTATTGACCACCATATTAAATTTTAATAATTTTTTAGGTTCACGAATCAAACTGGTCACGCCCTGATCCACCACTTGAGTGAATGCTTTCAGACCCGGTTTTACATAGGCTGTATTGCCTTGCTTCAATTGTTCAGCACAACCTAATAATTCTTCAACCACGACCTTATCGACTGGATAGGTAATATAACCTTGATCATTTTTACGCTTCATCAAGCCATTGACGTGATTCACCATCGGCAAAAGTCGATCATTACCAAAAAAAGACACCGACCAGGGCATGTATTTGGTGATGGCATCCTTGACTTGTTTAAGCACTTTTTCAGAATCACCATCTTTAGAACTCGATTGATTGACCAAACTGCCAAAAGCTTGGTCGATGAGTTCGCATGCAATATTGGAGATATTATCGCCTAAGGCTTTGGATTGTGGCTCTCGATCATTGTTATTTAATTTGGTATGGATATTTTGAAATTGCTGATACGTTTCGGGTTTTAATTTTAATTCAACGGTATAGCTCATATTTTTAAGACCTTATTGATGTTTTTATTTAAATTTTACGTCTAAAGAGGACGGATCATTTTGGGTTTCAATATTTGTACAGCTTCGATTGTCTGCTATTTGTTCACAGAATGCATTTGCTTTACATCCCATTGCCCGCTTTTTTTTTGCTATAATAAGTGCAATTTTTTATACAACTTTTTGGTCTGTTCTTGCTATGACTGATTCAGCGCAAAATATTGCTACGACGTACGATCCTACTGAGATCGAGAAAAAATGGTACCAAACTTGGGAAGAGCGTGGTTACTTCAAGCCGTCTGAAAAAGGCGAATCCTTCTGTATCATGATTCCACCACCGAACGTCACCGGCAACTTGCACATGGGGCATGGATTTAACAATGCCATCATGGATGCGTTGACGCGTTATAACCGCATGTCGGGTAAAAATACTTTATGGCAACCGGGTACTGACCACGCAGGCATTGCAACGCAAATGGTTGTAGAGCGTCAGTTGGGAGCTGAAGGGATCAGTCGTCATGACTTAGGTCGTGACAAGTTCATCGAAAAAGTATGGGAATGGAAAGAACAATCTGGCGGTAACATTACCCGTCAAATTCGTCGTCTTGGCTCATCTGTAGATTGGTCACGTGAACGCTTTACCATGGATGAAGGTTTATCTAATGCGGTAAAAGAAGTGTTTGTTAGACTGCATGAAGATGGTTTGATCTACCGTGGTAAACGCCTCGTTAACTGGGATCCAAAATTACAAACTGCGCTGTCTGACTTAGAAGTTGAGTCTGATAAAGAAGAACAAGGTTCACTTTGGCACTTTAAATATTTCTTTGAAGATAAGTCACTTCGTACTCACGATGGTAAAGATCACATCGTTGTGGCAACCACTCGTCCTGAAACATTGTTAGGTGATACTGCTGTTGCTGTTGCGCTTGATGATGAACGTTATGCAGCACTTGTTGGCAAAAACATCATCCTACCCATTACAGGTCGTGCAGTTCCAATCGTTAAAGACGAATATGTCGACAAAGAATTCGGTACAGGCTGTGTAAAAATCACCCCTGCACACGACTTCAATGACTATGAAGTAGGTAAACGTTGCGAATTGCCAATCATCAACATCTTCAACAAAAATGCTGAAGTGCTTGCCGATTTTGAATATATCGCGAAAGCGGGCGAACAAATTTCTAAAACCATTCCTGCACCAAGCGACTATATTGGTTTAGAGCGTTTTGAAGCACGTAAGAAATTAGTAGAACAAGCTGAATCTGAAGGCTGGTTAGACCAAATTCAACCGTACACATTGAAGCCACCTCGCGGTGACCGTTCAGGTGTGATCGTTGAGCCACTTCTAACTGACCAATGGTACGTAAAAATTGCGCCACTTGCTGAACCTGCAATTAAAGCGGTTAAAGATGGCGACATCAAATTTGTACCTGAGCAATACAGCAACATGTACATGGCGTGGATGAACAACATTCAAGACTGGTGTATTTCTCGTCAATTGTGGTGGGGTCATCGTATTCCTGCTTGGTACGACGTAGATGGCAATATCTATGTGGGTCGTTCTGAAATCGAGGTTCGTGAGAAAAATGGCATCCCTGCCGATGTTCAATTGGATCAAGACGAAGACGTGTTAGATACATGGTTCTCATCGGGGCTTTGGACATTCTCAACTTTAGGTTGGACTGGCGACGAAGCGAAAGATAAAGAAAACTATTTCTTAAATACTTTCCACCCGACTGATGTATTGGTAACAGGTTTCGACATCATCTTCTTCTGGGTTGCCCGCATGATCATGATGACCATGCACTTCATGAAAAATGAAGATGGTACGCCTCAAGTGCCTTTTAAAACTGTGTATGTTCACGGTTTGGTACGTGATGGCGAAGGTCAGAAGATGTCTAAATCTAAGGGTAACGTTCTTGACCCATTAGACTTGATTGACGGTGTAGATCTTGAAACTTTAGTACAAAAACGTACTACAGGTTTGATGAACCCGAAACAAGCGGCGAAGATTGAAAAATCAACCCGTAAAGAATTCCCTGAAGGGATTCAATCTTACGGTACAGATGCGGTTCGTTTCACTTTCTGTGCGCTTGCCAACACGGGTCGTGACATTAAGTTCGATATGAAACGTGTTGAAGGTTACCGTAACTTCGCGAACAAAATCTGGAACGCAACGCGTTTCGTGATGATGAACTGCGAAGAGCAAGTGATTGGTCAAGAAGAACGTCAAGATCTTTGGGAATTGCCTGAACAATGGATCGTCAGCCGTCTACAAAAAGCGGAACAAGCAGTGCAAACAGCATTTGCAACCTACCGTTTAGACTTGGCTGCACAAGCGATTTACGAGTTCATTTGGAATGAATACTGTGATTGGTATGTCGAGCTGACCAAGCCTGTTCTGAATGATGAAAACGTATCGGTTGAGCGTAAAGCTGAAGTGCGTCGTGTGTTATTGTCAGTGATGGAAGCGTCATTACGTCTTGCACATCCGATTATGCCGTACTTGACGGAAGAAATCTGGCAAACGCTTGCGCCGAAGTTAAACATTGTTGGCGAAACGATCATGTTGGCGGAGTACCCTGTTGCTGACCAAGCGAAGATCAATGAACAAGCTGAAGCAGATATGCAATGGTTGCAAGGTTTGATTGGTGCGGTACGTAACATCCGTGGTGAAATGGGCTTAGGTAATGCTCGCTTGTTGCCTGTTCTGCTTCAAAACACGACTGATGCTGAAAAAGCACAAATCGCGCGTATTGAACCGTTGTTTAAAGCATTGGCGAAAGTTGAAAGCATTACTTTCTTAAGTGGTGCTGAACAACCACCATTGTCGTCTTCATCTGTTGTTGGTCACGTGTCTGTATTCGTTCCAATGAAGGGCTTAATTGACCCTAAAGCGGAATTGGGTCGTCTACAAAAAGACCTAGACAAGGTTCAAAAACAGCATGACCAAATTGCGACTAAACTTGGTAATGAAGGTTTTGTGGCAAAAGCACCTGCGGCTGTGGTTGAAGGTGAAAAAGTGAAACTTGCTGAGTTTGCTGATCAGTTAGCGAAGATTAAAGCGAACATGGAGCAAATTGCGGCGCTGTAATGCTGTAGTTTGATTCAAAAAATCCCCTCTCTTGATGGGATTTTTTATTTCCATTTTTTACAAATATCATCAAATGCAACATCTTTCCATTCTTCTTTCCATAAAGACCAATATGGAATATCGCTTGAAGATGGCTCGGGATCACATCGATCAATTGTTACAATAGAAGGTAAAACTATTGAGTCACCCACTAATAAAGCATCTCCTTGATGCAAGCTTGGTAAAATATCAATAATCCCACCAAGTGAATCAGGTAAAAGTTTTCTTACATAGTTTTGATCGATTGGATTTGTAAGTCGCATCGAGATAAAATTATTACATTGAGAAAAAATTGTTTCAGAAATTTCTGATGGGCGCTGACTAGATAACATTAAAGTTATTCCATACTTACGTCCTTCTTTTGCAATTCGCTCAATAGCAATTTTGGAGGATCGAAACTTAGTCAGTTCACTATTAGGAACATACTTATGTGCTTCCTCATAAACCATTAAAATAGGTACATCATTATTAATTTCTTCCTGAGCATTCACATCAAAACGATGCCTTTTATAAAAATATCCGTAGTCGAATATTAATCTTGAAATTACTGAAACAGTAATTGTGAGCACTTCAAATGGGACATCACTTAGATCTATTACAGTAATATTAGATTTTTTATTTTCTTCAAAGCCTAAAATTTGCTTAAGAACGCTGACAAATTCTATATTTTTAAGATCATTATTAAACATAAAACTTAAACGATCTTGTCTAATTTTTTCACTTAAACGGTTATAGAACTTATCAAGTGTACCATCAGCATACATACCCTTATTAATATATGAATTTTTCGTAGGTAAAAATTTTAATTTTTTATCAAAAAAATAATTAATTTTTTCATCATCACTCTCAAAATAATATCCATTTTCCTTATCAACACTTGCATCATCGATCATACAGTTATCTGGATTTTTAGAACTTTTTGTTTCATTCTTTAAGTTGAAGATAGCATTAACAACTTCAATCAAATCAAACTTAATTGGAGTATCATAAAAAATATTAGATATCCCATTGTTATGTTTAATCTTATTAAGAGTTACTATTTTTCTAAAAATAGAAGATTGATTATAATTATCACGCTCACCTGTATCTAATAGAATTTCTTCTAATTCATCACTATTAAGCAACCAATATGGGAGCTTTAAGGTACTAATATCTAAGAAATTAGCATCTGTAAAGGCATTCTTATATTCGGAATGAATATCAAAAATAATAATATGTGAGTTATTTAACCCAAATTCACCGTCTTTTGCAGCAATTGCCGTTTGTAAAATTTTTGGGCTTTGTTGCACAAACCTAGCATGTAAGGCTTATTCAGCAATATAATTTCAAAATGAATAAACCTGCAGCTAAAATCTACCATACAACCAATTGGTCATCCTATAATCGAGCCTTAATTAATCGAGGCAATATTTCCATTTGGTTTGATCCAAAGACTCAGTGGTATGCACAATCACAAGGCAAGCAAGGTCGAAATCAAACCTATTCCGATACAGCGATTCAATGCTGCTTAATGATCAAATCTCTATTTCGACTCTCTTTACGCATGGTTACAGGTTTTGTTCAAAGCCTGATTAAGCTTTGTGGATTAGATTGGACAGCTCCGGATTATTCCACCCTTTGTCGTAGACAGAAGCATATTGATATTGCGATTAGCTATCAAAAAAGTAGTAATGGGCTGCATCTACTTGTAGATTCTACTGGCTTGAAGTTTCTTGGTGAAGGTGAATGGAAATGCAAGAAACATGGGTCTGAATATCGTCGCCAATGGCGTAAGCTTCACATTGCTATAGATGCTAAAACCCTGCAAATACGTGCAGTACAACTCACCACAAATGATGTCAGTGATTCTCAAGTATTTGAAGATTTACTTGCTCAAATTCCCTTGGATGAACAAATTGATTCTGTTTATACAGATGGTGCTTATGACACAAAGCACTGCCGACAACTCATTTTAGATCGAGATGCATATGCGGTCATTCCACCGAGAAAGAATGCAAAACCTTGGAAAGATCAACAAGCGAGGTCTATAGAACGCAATGAGTTATTGAAAACAGTCAAACGGCTAGGAAGATCGCTTTGGAAAAAGTGGTCTGGTTATCATTGTCGAAGTTTGGTGGAAACCAAGATGCATTGCATCAAATTATTAGGCGATAAATTAACATCAAGAAGTTTCCCTAGTCAGGTGAATGAGATTCATGCACGCATAGCGGTCTTGAATAAATTCACAGAATTAGGTCGCCCTCATACCCAAGTTGTCTCTTAAATTTAACTCAATTAGGGTAGCTCTGCCTTTCAAACCTTTGTGCAACAAAGCC
>NZ_JCAKMY010000033.1:0-33987 GCF_059515845.1 Acinetobacter sp. CY79 | reverse complement strand
GATTCTCGATAATGCCTCAATTCATAAAGGTCAAGCGATTGATGATTTAGCAGCAAAATATAAAACAAGAATCGTTTATCTACCTGCGTATAGTCCCGACCTCAATCCTATTGAAAAAGCATGGTCTGTCTTAAAAAGTAAAGTCAGGCACATCATTGCTCAGAACAATAAAACCATTCAGGAAGCTCTGGATATCGTATTTAAGATGATGTAGCTTATGTTTCATATTTGGCTATAACTGTATTGGAAATACGGTTAGAAACTGAAGGGCGATCCACAGCGGCATCATGACTAATTCTCCAGAATGAGTTGATTCTGCTGATTCATTTGAAAAGAAACCAATTGCCCCAGCTCGGCACTCATTTTCAAAATATCATCTAAGGGCCGTGTCAAGGCCATGAGCTTAAACATCTTAATCACACCACCATGCGTGATCACCAAAGCCTTTTGAACTTGATGTTGTTGCATGCGTTGTTGTATGTCCAAGAGACTATTTTCAATTCGCTTTTGAAAATGCAGGATTGATTCGGCTTGAGGTGGTGTAAAGCGTGTAGGTGTTTCCCAAAATGTGGCGAGTTCTTCGGGAAAATGATCATAAATCCATTGCGTGGCTTTACCTTCCCAATCACCAAAACTCATTTCTTTTAAGCCGTCATTTACCCATAACGGACATTCGAGCTGATTTTGCACATGTGTTGCAAAATGCAGACAACGCTGTAAAGGTGAACTGATGATGACATCCCAGTCAGCATGCTCTTGAAGATCTAATGCATCTTGCATCTGTTGCCAGCCTTTTGCCGTTAATGCATCATCAATCGCACCACGCAAGGTATGACTCAGCTCTGTTTCACCGTGACGCAATAGATCCAGTTGCATCATCTTAAATCTTCTCACCGATCACCGCGGCATCCGCGAAGGTTGCCATTTGATTATGTAAAACACAGGCAAGACGTACAACTCCAAGTGCTGCTCCCGCACCACTTCCCTCACCCAATCTTAAATTCAACTGTAATAGTGGTTTTGCATTTAACTCTTGCAGGAGTCGAGCATGACCATATTCAGCAGATTGATGCCCAAACAGCATCCATTGACGCACATCAGCATTTAAACCTACGGCGATTAAAACCGCCGCTGTACTGACAAATCCATCCACTAAAATAGCTAATCCACGCTGTGCACAACGCACATAAGCACCGACCATCGCCGCAATTTCTAAACCACCGACCGCACATAAAATTTTAAAGGCATCATCGCCTGCCCAATCTTGATGTAATGCGATTGCCTGTTGGATGACTTGTTTTTTACGCGCAAGTTGTTCTTGTTTAATGCCCGTTCCCATGCCCGTCAGTGCTTCTTCAGATTCTTTCAAAAGTAAACACGCCAGAGCCGAAGCTGAACAGGTATTTCCTATGCCCATCTCACCTGCGACATAAATTGAGGCATTTTGAGTCATGGCTTTCTCTACACTTTGATAGCCTAACTGCATCGCAGCCATACATTGCTCAGTGCTCATTGCCACTGTTTTTGCAAAATTCTGTGTGCCTTGCATGATGCTATGACGCTCAACCCCTGCATAGGAATAGGCATCCCCCACACTTCCACAGTCAATCACTTGTAAATGCGCGCCATAGTGCTTCGCCATCACACTGATGCATGCGCCACCTGACGTGAAATTTTGCAACATTTGGCGAGTAACCGCTTGCGGATAAGCAGAGATCTGCTCTTCCATCACACCATGATCGCCAGCAAAGATAGTAATCCATGGGAAATTAATCTGTGGTGTAGGTGTCGCCTGTAAGGATGCCAACTGAGTCGCGATCTGTTCCAAATCACCGAGAGAACCTGTCGGCTTGGTCAGTTGTAATTGACGATCCAATGCTGCTTGATATGCTATTTGATCGGGCATTTGACACTGTTCTAACCACCACGCCATTTTTCTCTCCATCATTCATTCACACTTTAGAAATACGCTCTAAACTTTTCAATTTTTAACTCAATTCATTTATAGCTTAGCAATGCCAAATATTATTTGAGTGTCATTGGAAAGCCTGCAACACAGAATGTCACGTGATCCGCAAGTTGTCCTAATCGTTGATGCATCCGTCCAGATTCATCCACAAACTGTCGCGTCAGTTGTCCCATTGGCACAACCCCCAACCCAGTTTCATTACTGACCAATATGACATTGGATTGAAGTGTTGGAAGTACCGTATAAAGCTCATTTAACTTTCGATGCCACAGATCATTATTTTGCATGAGTAAATTATTCAGCCACAACGTCAAACAATCCACCAAGATCGTTTGCTCTGCTTGATCTATGCGCTGTAGCTGTTGTGCCAACTCAATCGGTTCTTCAATCAACCCCCAGTCTTGAGGGCGTTGCTGCTGATGATGCTGAATACGACCCGTCATTTCATCATCCCAAGCTTGCGCGGTTGCGATATAAATGACTGGATATTGAAGCTGAGTTGCTCGCTCTTCCGCCATCCGACTCTTGCCCGATCGAGCACCACCTAAAAAAAGATGAATCATGACTGTTCCAAATGAAAGTGTTCTAGCGGAAATAACTGACCCTGTAACTCATGGGCTTGAAAATACCCAAAAGTTAACCGATCAACATTGAATTCAAAGGATCTTTGAGTGAGAGATTGAATTTTACTGAGAATTAAATCACTGCAAATGACCTTGTTATACAGCCCCAGAGTGATATGCGGGCAATACTCTAATGCGGCTATTTCAATATTATAGCGTTTAAAAACATCACGAATTTGTTTGAGGTCATTAGAACAGTCTTCAATTTCTACGAATAACGCGCTTTCAAAACTATTCACTGCACCCGTTTTTAAACTAAATTGCTTTAAATTTTCTTTGAATAATGCTGTCAAATGACCTTGCAAGTCAGATTGGAGAAAATCATCGTTCAATTGTTTCTGCTCAGTTAAAAAGCCACAGATAAACAAGGTGATGTGATATTGGCGCAAATTGGGTGTATACAACGCATCTTGAAAATGATGTTTGATTTGATCCAGATATTCAATCAATTCAGGCTGATCAATTTCCAAATACCACAATGCATAGTGCTGACGATGCTGATGCCATTCGCAGTAATCTCGATTTTCAGTAGGGAGTGTTTGTTGACCTGAAACTAAGTACACACTAAACAACGATTTTAAAAAAATAAATTAGATCATATTTTTAGGAAAAGAGAACTAAAATTTACTCATGATGAGCTGAATAATTTTTATTAAAAAAAGATAATAAAAAACCTCCCAAGCTGTTCACAAGGGAGGTTTTTGTTCTAAAGACTGTTTATTCTGAAGAACTGAATCTTGGTAGGTTTAACCAGATTCGAACTGGTGACCTCTACGATGTCAACGTAGCGCTCTAACCAACTGAGCTATAAACCTAGAATGACAGCGATCATATTCAGTTTTGATTTTTTTGACAAGTTTTTTTGTGCTTTTTCAGTATATTTGTATAACTATTCAGCAATATCTCAAATTGATCTAAGTTTTCTTTACTGTCTTGATTCAAATAGACAATGTCATGATGCAGATTGATCAGCATATGCAACTCAGTATTTAAATCAAAATTTAGCTCTGAAGTACTAAATTGATTCAGTTCAATCTCTTTCGCTAATCGAAGCATCCAAGCTTTAAAACTCTCTGCTTTTTGAAGGTGTTGATCAGCCGATAATTTTTGACTGAATCGATTTAAAATCTGATTCATACGTGTTTGCTGATGATAAGTTTTAAAACGCCAAGTCAAATAGTAAATGATCCCGATTGTGAATAATCCAGCAATAATCAAAATACCATAAGCATAGCTTGAGTTTAGCCCCAATAAACCCATCCATTTCTTTTGACGTTCTGAGTCAAAACCGACGACTTTATCCTGCCATTGGAAGCTTGCATAATCACTCCAAATACGAAGTTGTTTGAGTGCTGAAAACTGCTGATATTTGAAATGAGAAAACTGTTCATCTCCAAATGCACGTTGATCATTCGACAGATAATTTTGCATGCCTAAATCTAAACGCTGTGGTGCAATAATCGAGGTTGGATCTACCCGTATCCATTGCTGATTCAAAAACACCTCTGTCCAAGCATGAGCATCCAATTGGCGAACTTCCCAACTCTTTGCATCGGGTGCTGCTTGTCCCCCTTGATAACCCACGACTACGCGCGCAGGAATGCCGACATAACGCATTAGCAACACAAAGCTTGAGGCATAGTGCTCACAAAAGCCTTCTTTGGTTTTAAATAGAAATTCATCAACGCGATGATGACCTAAACGACCCGGTTGTAAGCTATATTTGAATTGCTGTTGTTGATACCACTGAATGACATTTTCAACATAGCGACTCGGATCTGACTGACTTTGAATAAATAATCGTTTTGCTAATGCTTGCGCTTGAAGATCTAAATTTTTGGGATAGGCGGTATACAGTTGTTTTTGAGCATCATTTAATTCAAGGTTTACATTATTAAAATCTTGTCCAACCCACAGTAATGAAATCGGTTGATTACGTTGCACCAAACGATTCGGCGTAATTGAATAATCTTGATGCAAATTAAAACGGCGTTCTAAGGGAATAGTTTTTTCTAAACCTGTGACCCATTTTTGACGTTGATCTGCCGCCAAATACTGATATTGAATTCCTTGTGAAGCTAAGTTTTGATGATGAATTTGGTAGCGATATTGATTGGTGATATGACTCGTCCATGTTGTCCCATCATATTCATCCAGTACCATCGCACGCCAATACAATTCATGTTGTGCAGGTAATTGCTTGAGATCGACAATAATTCGAAATGCCAAAGCAGACGATTGCGAAAGCTCCGCAATATCCCCAGGAGACATGCGATCACTGATTCCTGTAACGCCTTTGTCAGAAGCAATCGGTACGTGCCACAGTGGTGGAAATCGAGGAAAGAATAAAAAAAGAATGATAAAAAATGGAACGGCTAAGCCAACAAATTTAAAAATATGCCCAATATCATGTCGAGCTGCTTTAAATAGCTGTTGGGGTACTTGTTTAAACTCGGTTGTTTGAATGCGATATAGACCAAATAAACAACTGACTAAACAACAAATCACCATTAACGCCATCCAAATCGACTGGCTATAAAGGAATAAGCTGGCACTGACAAATAATGCGAAGTTAAAGAAAATAATCAGATCACGTTTGTTTTTCAATTCAAGAGATTTACCAAACAGAAAAACCGCCAAAGCCGCTGTACCCGCTTCAACACCAATAAAACTTCGATAGGAGAGGTAAATGGCAATTAAAGCAAGGACAACCAATCCCATTTTCAGGCATTTTGACAATTGAGCATCCGCATCTTGTTTCTGCTTTTTAAAATGCAGAAAGAGAGCCAACATCATCAACACAAAGACACAACTTAGATAAAGTGGCGAAAATGCAACTTGAGCAATCAGAATGAGACCGAGACTCAAGAAAATCGGCACCATCAGGGCTACTTTCATTTTAATTCACCTGCGCCAAAATGCGTTGAGCCTCTAAATACTGCTGACTGCCTAGCCCTTGAGTCAATTCAATCCCTTGGATGTGAAGTGAATATTGCGCTTGTATGCGCTCACACTCATCTACCAGTCCCATCATCAAACTTAATTTTTCTTCATGATTGGAGCTTGGCATTTTTTCATAATCAATTTGGATCACATTTAAGTCATGATGATCCTCAAACTGTTTGACATAAAGCCCTTGCCCCCTAGCCGCTTGTTTCCATGAAATGGATTGTAAAGAATCACCCAATTGATAATTGCGAAGCTCTCGAAATTCATCGTGATCAGGCTGACCTGTAGTTTGAGCATATTGCGATTCAGATTGAGAATACTTCGCTGAAGGTGCAATCCATATAATTTTCTTGCTAAAAAAATAGCTCCACGCACGAACCAACCCCAAGGGATAGGTCGAGAATAGCTGAATTTCAGGTAGGCTGAATTGACCACGCACAAGCGGAATAAAACTCAAATGAAGTGTATGCGTTAAATCATTCAACAAGATTGGATGCAGTTGATCATTTACTTTGAGATAGAGATATCTAGTGACAGCTGTTCGTTGTTTTAACTGAATTTGTAGGGTTAAGGCATCCTCAACTCGACCAATTTCAGGGTAGACCAGTTCAATCTCTAAACCATGTAATTGTTTAAAAGTCAGATAAAAACTGACACACAGGATCGCACTAATTAAAAAACAAAAGCCCAAGATCAAGTTATTGGCGTAGTTCACGCCTGCAATAAAGGTGATCAAGATCAATACCAAATATAGATAGCCCTGTTGATAGATAAAAATCAGGACATCTTTTTGCTTAATCTGCTTGGTATCTTCAAACTGAAAGCGCGTGCTTATCCACTGACGAAAATTTTTCTTCAGCATATTAACCTTGCACATCGACACGTTGCATTAAGTGCAAAGTCTCTGCCTCACCCAAGCCAATTCTATGGGCGCTGACAGCAACAAATACCGCTTGCACATCATCTACCGTGACAAAGCTTCTTTTCTCCATGAGGGCATGTGCTTGAGCCGCTTTCTTTAATGCAAGCACACCGCGCGTGGATAAACCATGACGACCTTTTCGGGTTTCATTGGCTAAATCTAAAATATAATCAAGCACTAGATCACCAACAGCTACGGATTGACACAACTGCTGAATCTCTAGAATATCTTGCTCAGTAAAAATAGGACTGAGTGTTGAAATTAGACTTTGTCGGGTATTTTGTTGTAATAATAATTTTTCAGCATATCTTGAAGGATATCCCAACGATAATCGCATCAGAAAACGATCAAGCTGTGATTCTGGTAGCGCATAGGTTCCACTTTGAAACAGCGGATTTTGTGTTGCAATCACCCAAAATGGTTGTGGTAAGGAATAACGAACCCCATCCACAGTGACAATCCCCTCTTCCATGGCTTCGAGCAGCGCACTTTGCGTCTTCGGGCTACAACGGTTGATCTCATCTGCCAATAAAATTTGAGTGAAAATAGGTCCTTGTTTAAACTCAAATTGATGTTCTTTTTGATTGAACATATTGATCCCAATCACGTCACTGGCAAGCATGTCATTGGTAAATTGAATCCGCTGAAACTTCAAACCCGCCAAATGCGACAATGCACTCGAAAGCGTGGTTTTACCCAGACCGGGTAAGTCTTCAAATAAAACATGCCCACCTGAGAATAAAGAACATAATGCTAATTTGGTCTGATGATCTTTATCTAAAATGATTTGATTAATCTGATCCAAAAACTGATCAATTTTATCCGCATAAAATGTGATTTTTTCTTTAAGCTGATCATCTGTTTCAGATAAAGGCTGTTTCTGAGCCTTATTCATACCCCAAATCACGTTTTATTCCCCAATAAAAAACAGTGCATGATTAAACATACACGTTTTTTGAGAATACTCAAAGATTTGATAGCAGCATTGCTGATAGATTGAAAAATATAAGAAATTTAATCAAATTTTGAATTATGAGATACCGCGCTTCTAGATTTATAAAAATTGAATTCAGCTCATGCTTCAATCTCTAATAAATGCCGTTTTAACTCTTGGCTGTCAATCGCTGTGTAATGCTGTTGTTGCTCAGCTTTTTTGATCAAAGCAACCAGTTTTGAATTGATCGGTGCTGTTTGACCCAACTGATCTGCAAGTCGTATCACTTCACCATTTATCCAATCAATTTCAGTGGGTTTTCCTGCATTTAAATCATCTTGCATCGAGGAGCGTGCTAGTGGATCTATAGCCAGCATTTCCCGACTAATGATGTTAAAAAGGAAATTAGGAAGATTTAAAATTGCAGGAATGATTCGGGCAGGAACAGCCGTCAACTGTGCAGGTTTAATTTTAGCAAGCTCAAGTAATTTCAAGGTTTCTTTTTGAGCCATCGCTAAGCATTGTCGATATGCTCGATTTGACAATTGCATTTTTAAAGGTTGTCCTGAGAGTGCATTCACAGCATTATTTAAATTGAGTAAAACTTTCGCCCATTGCACTGCGAGCATATCGCTAGAAAACTCAATAGGAAGCTGTGCATGTTCAAATTGAGTTTTTAACCCATCTTGCTGTGCAAAGGATTTTACATATAAAACACCTTCGCTACCTTGATGAAAATGCCCTTCGCCTTGAATCGATACATTAAAAGGCACCATCCCTTCCAAAACTTGATGGTTTGGCAAGATGCTTTTTAGAATCCCAACATTACTTACACCATTTTGAAAACTGATCAGGATACATCTTTCCGAAAGAGCCAAAACTCTGAGCTCTTCAGCAACTTGCTCGGTCTCCGCGGATTTGACACAAACGAAAATAATGTCTACGCCTAATAAATCCTGTGCGCTTAGCGTTAAATTTAAATCTTCAGCAGTAATACAATCTTCTCTGCCCTGATAATCGGTGAGCTTTAATCCTTTTTTTTGCAGTGATGTATACATATTTTCTCGGCATAGAAAAAGTACATTCACACCTTGACTGGCTAAACAGCCACCGAGATAACACCCGATTGAGCCTGCACCATAAATCCCAATTTTCATGTTTAATCCATTTTAGCCATTCTTATTATGAAATTGAGTATAGATGAAAATGATCAAAGAACTTGTCGCATAAATGACGAATGAGTTTTTTCCCCATGACATAAATTATTTCAAAATTCTATTTTCACTCTCTAAATACCCCATTTTATGCTCTTAAACCAGAACTTAAAAATTGCTCAATTTAGTTCAGTCACAGATTCTTAAATAATCACGAAAAATAAAAAACGGTACCGAAGCACCGTTTTATTTAAGCCCATTTAGATCAACAAGGACACTTTTTCATGCCATTCGCTGCACTTGGATAACGTGCATCGACACAGTAACGATAGAAGGTTTTAGAATCCATTGCCTCTAAATCAGGATGATGCTTTGCCATATGTTCAAGGTAAGTCTGATAATCAGGAACACCGACCATTAAACGAAAGCTTTGCTGTAACCGTTGCCAAATCAGTTGAATGGTTTTAATACCATTCAACATCAAAAACTTCTTCGGTTGAGCCAACACTGTGAACTTGATGATCTTACCTAGCGCAAGCTTTTGACGAATTTGATCTTTTAAACTCATTTGCTTTCTCCCACGGGCACTTCATCAGTATAAATCGCTTCAGATTCGTTGACAGATGGATTTGGATTTGCCAAGGCTTTACGAATCACTTTAATCGCAGCAAATAACATGACAAATGCAACGATCATAAAGAATGCACACAATGCAGCATTAATTTGATTCGATAATGCGACAGTCTGCATTTCAGCAATGGTTTTCGCAGGTTTTAAAATCTCATTATTGGCAATTGCTGTATTAAAGCGATCCGCTTGTGCCAAGAAACCAATTTTTGGATTTTCGTGGAAAATCTTCTGCCAACCCGCCGTCATTGCAGTAATGAATAAGAAAACAGTTGGGATAATGGTGACCCAAACATATTTTTGCTTTTTCATTTTGAATAGAATCACGGTACCCAGCATCAGTGCCATAGCAGCAAGAATCTGGTTACCAATACCGAAGAGTGGCCATAAGCTGTTGATACCACCCAATGGATCAACCACACCTTGATAAACAAAGAAGCCCCAACCCGCTACAGCAACTGCGGTACCAATCAAGTTACCGACAAATGATTTTGAGTTTTTCACCGCTGGAACAACGATACCTACAGTATCTTGAACCATGAAACGACATGCACGTGTTCCCGCATCAACTGCGGTTAAAATAAATAATGCTTCAAATAGAATCGCAAAGTGATACCAAAATGACATCATTTGACGACTGTTGAACACTTCAGTAATGATATGCGCCATACCAATGGCAAAGGTCGGTGCACCACCAGTACGTGAAAGAATCGTACTTTCGCCAACTTCTTGAGCAAGTAAAGTTAAGGCTTCAGGGGTAACCACAAAGCCTAAATTACGTACCGCTTCAGAAGCACTTTCAACTGTTGTACCAATCACCGCAGCTGGAGAGTTAATCGCAAAATAAACCCCTGGATCAAGAATCGTTGCACAGATCATGGCCATGATTGCTACAAAAGACTCCATCAACATACCACCGTAGCCAATCACACGAATGTCTTTCTCGTTGTTGACCAACTTAGGCGTTGTTCCAGATGAAACCAAAGCATGGAAACCTGAAATCGCACCACAGGCAATGGTAATAAATAAGAATGGGAACATTGAACCTGAGAATACAGGACCTGTACCATCAATAAATTGAGTCATCGCCGGCATTTTAAGTTCAGGCATGGCAAAAATAATACCAATGGCTAGACCGGCAATCACACCAATTTTTAAGAATGTAGAAAGATAATCACGTGGTGCTAAAAGCAACCAAACCGGTAAAACTGACGCAATGAAACCATAAATGATCAAGGCCCACGTCAGCTGAGTCCCTGAAAGTGTGAATAATTGGCCCCAATATGGATGTTGGGCAATATTTTCACCGTAGATAATGCCAAGCATCATCAGTACGAAACCAATAATCGAAACTTCTGCAATTTTACCTGGGCGGAGGTAACGCATATATACGCCCATGAACAAGGCAATCGGAATCGTTGCAGCAATACTGAACACCCCCCATGGGCTATTCGTTAGTGCTTTCACGACCACCAATGCCAGTACAGCAAGGATAATAATCATTACCCCCAATGCACCGAGCATAACAATAATCCCTGCAAAAGAACCCAGTTCTTGTTTTGCCATTTCACCCAGCGATCGACCATCGCGACGCGTTGAAATAAACAACACCAAGAAATCTTGCACAGCACCTGCGAGCACTACACCAACGAGCAACCATATTGTTCCTGGTAAATAACCCATTTGCGCTGCAAGAATAGGACCGACCAATGGGCCTGCACCTGCAATTGCGGCAAAATGATGCCCAAACAAAACGCTTTTGTTGGTCGGAACATAATCCAAACCATCTGCTAAGCGATGTGCTGGCGTCAGTCTTCTGGCATTGAGTTCAAAAACTTTATTTGCGATAAACAAACTATAAAATCGGTATGCAATGCTATATACACAGATGGCAGCAAGTACCAACCAAACTGCGTTGACGTGTTCACCACGACTTACAGCCAAAATACCAAATGAAACGGCGCCGAGGATGGCGACCATTAACCATATTATTTTCGAAGTCATGGTTAACTTCGGTTCTATATGTTCCATATAAATACACCCTCATATTTAATGCATTCAGAAGCTTCAATTTTTATACTTTAGCGTGACTTCTGTATTCCCTTGCAACTCTACTCTTCTCATTACCCCATTCATCTAAGACTTTGGCATAAAAAAAAGGGATGATTTTCATCACCCCTTCGATAATAGTCTATACATCAACCATTATGCACGCTCTAAATAGTCACCCGTACGAGTATCTACACGAACGCTTTCTTCTTGCTGAACAAACAATGGAACACGTACAACAGCACCTGTTTCAAGTTTCGCTGGTTTACCACCACCGCCAGAAGTATCACCACGCACACCTGGATCAGTTTCAACGATTTTTAAAACAACAAAGTTTGGTGCACTTACAGACAATGGAACACCATTGAACAGCATAATTGTGCATTTTTCATTTGAATCGTCTTTCAACCATTTTGCAGCATCACCCATTGCTGTTTTATCAGCAGTGATTTGCTCAAAAGTAACTGGATCCATGAAGTTCCAAAGTTCGCCGTCGTTGTAAAGGTATTCCATTTCAACTTCAACGATATCCGCACCTTCAAGTGTTTCATTCGATTTGAACGTTTTTTCTAATACTTTACCCGTTTTAAGGTTACGTAATTTTACACGGTTGAATGCTTGACCCTTACCAGGTTTCACATATTCATTTTCCATGATTGAACATGGGTTGCCGTCAAGCATTACTTTAAGACCTTGCTTAAAGTCATTTGTAGAATAATTGGCCATGGAAGGCTCGCTCCAAACTTACTAACTTAAATCTATTAATGCTAGACTAGCATCATTTTTTACACGTGGCATGATAAACTATTTGTATCAAGAGCAAAACTGGCAATCTCAACTCAGTCACTTAATTACTGATCCTTTAGAGTTGCTTGAAGTGCTTCAGCTTTCACCTGAACATTTATTATCAGGTGCAATACTCGCGTCTGCACAGTTTAAATTACGTGTTCCTCGTGCATTCGTCGAAAAAATGAACCGTGCTGACCCATTTGATCCCCTACTATTACAAGTTCTACCCCATCATTTAGAATTAGAAGAGCACCCTGATTTTGTCACTGATCCCTTAGATGAGGAAGCAGCGAATCATATTCCTGGTGTACTGCATAAATATTCTTCCCGTTTTTTACTGACCTTAACGGGTGCGTGTGCGGTACATTGTCGTTATTGCTTTAGACGCCACTTTCCCTACCAAGACAATCTACCAAAATCCGATGATTGGTTAAGTATTCAACGCTACCTAATAGATCAAACTGCGATTAATGAAGTGATATTGAGTGGCGGTGATCCACTTACCCTGTCTAATCGCAAACTGGCTCAATGGATTGAAAGACTTGAATCTATTCCGCATATTCAAACGTTAAGAATACATTCTCGTGTTCCAATTGTGATTCCAAATCGTATTGATGATGAGCTGATTACCTTATTAAAAAACAGTAGGCTACGTGTTATTCTAGTGGTACACTCGAATCATGCTGCTGAACTTGATGATTTCACCTGCTCAAAACTCAGTTTATTGACCGAGCACAATATTTTAGTGTTAAATCAAGCAGTCATACTTAAAGGCGTGAATGACTCTGCTAAAACCTTAATTAATTTGAGCTATCGCCTTTTTGAGGCGCGTGTTATGCCCTATTATTTACATGTATTAGACAAGGTTAAAGGCGCACAACATTTTGATTTAAATGCTAAAGACATTGATCAGATTTACAAAGAAGTTTTGGCAAGTTTGCCGGGGTATTTAGTTCCGAAACTCGTTCGGGAAATTGCGGGAGAAAAAAATAAAACACCGCTTTTTGGAGTTGCAACATTTTAGAGACTCATTCAATGAATCAATTAAAAATTTCTGAAATTTTTCATTTTCCCACAGTATTATCCAGAGAAACATTGAGTTTTTCTGAAGCGAATGTTGAAGCACTTTCACAATGGGCTTCTTCACTTTCAATTATGCAATTGGGTGATACTTCAGAAGCAGTATTTAAAGCATTGTATGAAATTGCTGAGTTAAATTGTTCTGAAACTTTAAGATTTGATTTAATTCAGACGCTCCATCCTATTATTGAAAATGTCTTAGTAAGCCTTGAAAAAAACTTTCTCAATCAAGGCTTATTTCATTCAGATCGTAGTAAACATATTATTGAATTGACCACACGTCTAAGAACTTATTTTGCTGATATTTACATTGATATTGCACAGCGTTGTGAGCAACAACTAAAACAACAAAAATTTTCATTGTTTAAATTTACCGAAAAAAAGAATCTTAAAACTGCGCGCATTCTTTCAACATACTATGCACTTGAACAGTTGGGACTGTTATTGGTTCAGCAGCAAATGCTGTACAGCTCTGCCCTGTCCAAACAGTGGCTGATGACACATACACTGTATGACTTAGCGCTTAAAAACCAAGAGTTGCTGATTAACATTAATCAATTGCAAGGCACAAATTACGCTATTCGCAATATTCAACAAGCTTATGTTCAAGTTTTATTACTGGAAATTTTTAATACACACCAGATTCGTCCATCTGAAATTTATGCTCTGTATCAATGTAGCTTTGACTGGGCGCAGATGATAGAAATTGCTCCTCGAGAAAATTCGTTATCACGTTATATTATTGATCGCACTAAAGACCATCCCCCAGTCTATAATCGTAAACAACATGAAAGTTTCAAACCCGATCTTTTTATTTCGACACAGACCTTACTTGAGCATATAAATCTTACTATTCAAAAAGACAATGAATATTTGTCCAAAAATGAAAAAGTCTATTTGAGTGCGCCTTTAAAATTTCATGTACAAAACGTACTGGGTTCAACCATTGAACGTCAACATGAGCGCTATGAATATTCAGCGCAACTACACATGTGTTTTAGTTTATTGGCTGCTCATTTTTATTTGTCGAAAGCTAAAAACTTCGATGAAACGCTTCAGCTAAATCATCATTATGATCTGCAATCTGAATCTAATATTCATGCCAAAATTGCAAATGTTCAAGATGTTTCACTGAAGAAACAGGTTCAAGTCTTAGATCGTCAAGCTAAGCAGCTCTATCAAAGCCAAGTTTTGGACATCAGTATCAATGGTTATCGCGTTCGCTGGTCCAATAAAGAAGCGCCTCAAAATTTACGGACGGGCGAATTTATCTTAGTCAGTGAAAATTTCCAAAATAAATGGAAAGGCGGGGTCATTCGCTGGATTAAACAATCGGTGAATAAGTCTTTTGAATTAGGTTTAGAAATTTTAGCTCAAGATATTTATCCATGTGCTGTAAAAGTACTAAATGACCGAAGCAATGCGAATTTCCATCCTTGCCTACTGGTACAGGTTCAAAATTTAAATAAAAACGAACGTTCTTTAATTTTACCAAATCTACCTTTCTTTAAAGAACAGCAAGCAATTTATTTGCGCTTAGGCGATCAAGACATTAAAGTGTATCTTATTAAAACACTTACAATTACACAAAGCTTTGCACAATTCGGTTTTGAACTGATCAATGACGAGCAACAACCTTTAATTGATCAGTTTATTCAGCAACAATCTTTATTATCAAATAATCAGCAAGATGTATGGGAAGCATTAAAGTGAAAAATTTATTGTTATCAAAAAAGCTCAAACGTTCAGAAACGCGAATTCTGATCATTGATGATAATCAAATTCGCTTTAATGAAATTGAAGCTATATTTAACAAACATAGTCACTCAATTAAAACATTATTGCTGGATGACATTAAGAATTTTGAAAAACAACTCAATCAAACTTGGGATTTGATTATCTTTGGTCGTGCCTATGATATTCGAATCGAACAAGCTTTAGCGCTGATTCAAGCAACCTCCGAAGTGAATACACCTGTTCTTTTGCTTGAACGAGATAATTATTCCAAAGAACAATATCAGTCTTATATTCATAGAGGAATTTATGACATTGTGAAAACCAATGATCATGAAGCCTTCTACATTAGTGCTGTTCGAGCACTTTCATTCAGTCGTGCCTTACAATCACAACATTTCCTACTTGCTGATTTAGAAAATGCTAAACTCCAGAAACAAGAGTCTGTGATTGAAAAAAATAAAGCGATTGCCGTCATTCAGGAAGGCATCCATGTTCAAGCGAACGCAGAGTATCTAACACTTTTCGGTTTAGCCCATGAAGATGACATTATCGGTATGCCGATATTGGATATCCTTCAACCTAAAAATGTGAACGATTTTAAGACTCGTTTTAAAAAAATCTCGCAAGGTCAATTTGAATTCGGTCGTTTTGAAATTGAAACAGTGAATGTGAATGCTCACTCCAGTAATCCTTTGAAACTCGAGTTCTTAGCAGCTCAAGAAGAAGACGCTTTACAAATCACCGTTGAAACAGAAATTTTGACTCAAACCATCAGTTCTACACATGCTGAGCCGAGTCAAAACCAATCTGTGATTCAAAAAATACAGCGCTTCATTAAGAACCAACCAGCCAATGCAAATGCACTGGTTATATTTAGTTTATCAAGTTGTCCTGACAGTATTTTAAGTTCTGATTGGTTTACCTTTAAAAATTACTTTGAAAAACTCTCAGATTTCATTAAAGAGCAGACCAGCTCAACAGTTTTTAAAATAGAAACTGCATTGTATGCGACTGTTTTACAGGCTGAGTCTGAAGAAGTTCTGACATCACGCTTAACTGGCTTATCATCACTTGAAAAACCGCAATTGGTTGAAATCGGTGATCAAATCTATCAACAAAGCGTTCGTTTAGGGTATAGCTTCTTTGATCTTCAACAACTGGATGACGGTAACTTTTTCAATTTAATCGAAACTGCTTACAATACTCGTCTACCTCAAAATACTTTGAGTACAAATATTTGCTTAGACGAATTAGATACACCCTCTATTCCAGATGTTACACCTGTGATTGCAAAGTCAACGTCACCAAAACTTTCACTTGAGCCAATGAGTAATCAAGCTGAATCACAAAGTTTTGTTGAACCTGTCATATTTAATGAATCACCTGTTTTAAGCCAAATTCAAAAAGCTTTAGACAAAGGTGAAATTTTATTAAAATATCAGCAGCTTTATGACAAACAAGATACCAATTTAAATACTTATGAAGTCACCAGTGGTGTCATATTTGAAAATAAATGGACTAAACTCGGTAACCTTTCAGAATTAGATCTAGATCAAGCACTATCGATCAAAGTGGATCGTTGGATCATGGTAGAAGCGTGTAAACAATTACATAATTTTATTACTCAGTATCCGTCTGCCAAATTAATCATCAACTTAAACGGTCACACGCTTTTAAATGATCGACAATTATGCTCTTTGGTATCCAAGTTAATTACCATTGTCGGTAGCCACGAAGAATGTCCCCTCATTTTACAATTCGATGAAGACGATATTTCGAAGAATTTAATTGAAGCGAAAAAATCTATTGAGATGTTACGTGATCATGGCGCTCAAATTTCAATCCGCGGATTTGGCAATGGACTATCATCTGAAAGCATCTTAAAAGATATTTCTATCTCATACGTTAGATTAGATGATCATTTCACTGAAATGCTAAACAACGATTCAGGCTTACAAACAGTTCAAGAGAAATTGGAGCTATTTAAAGAAATCCAAGATGTTGAATTCATTCTGCCAAACCTGAATGATATGGGCACATTTGCAAATGCATGGAATGTGGAAGCGCGTTTACTCCAAGGTGATTACTTCCAGAAGAAACTTGATCATTTAACCGATGTACAAGACCAATAAAGTCTTGTTTAGCATATGACTTACAATATTTAATCAAATTTTAAGTCATTGTGTGCCTCATGTTATACACAAAGATGAGGCACAAAAAAACAGGCAATTGCCTGTTTTTTTTGATTTTGCAGTATTAACGTTTGATAGAACGTGACATACCAGCAAAACGTTGTTTGAATTTGTCGATACGACCGCCAGTGTCAACATTCTTCTGTTTACCAGTGTAGAATGGGTGGCAAGCTGAACATACGTCAAGATAAAGAGTTTCTTTACCAAGAGCAGAACGAGTTTCGATTACGTTACCACATGAACAAGTAGCAACTAAAGTTTGGTATTTTGGGTGAATATCGGCGCGCATGGTCGATTCTCCATAAGAGTTAAGAAGGTTTAGCTGTCATCGCAATTGATCACTCTCAAATGAGGAAAGCACATTAATTTGCATTAATGGCAGATCAACACCACAACAGACCATTCTTTTGGCCCACCGAGACGGATACCGTCAGAGCTAAGCACAACAAGTTGGGACATATTATAGCGGATAATGATCTATTAATAAATAGATCCCCTCTTCTCAGTTCAATCTAAATCAATGCTCAAAATTTTCGATTCAGCTATCGACTAATGAGTAACGAATCTCCTAATTTTGATCGCTTTGCTTTGACCAATAATTCGCGATCATCCCACAGACCATCAGTTGAATTTGGTGAAAGATCATAATCGGTAATAGAATCATACCGATGGGTTGCCCTATAAATAGAATCTGTGCCATAGGCACGCCACTAGCCAAGGTCTTCTTGGATCCACAGAAGAAAATAGTTTTCTGATCAGCACTATTAAAACCCAACCATCTAGGGATATAAAGGCTCAAAAACATAATCAAGGTCAATAAGACTGAACAAGCAAGAATTAATAAAAACAAGGTAGACATACTGACTTTTGACCATAATCCTGCAACCACTGCACTACTAAAAGCGCCATAGACCACCATTAAAATAGAACCTTGATCAAATACTTTGACGATCTTGGGCTTTTTTTGCATATATGGGAAAACATAAGGTCTGAGAATCTGCCCCAATATAAAAGGCACCAATAATAACAAGGTGATCTGTATGATGGATGATGTTGGATCAAAGCCATGACTGGTTTGCCCCAATATAAAAAAAGCCACCATGATCGGTGTAATAAACATCCCTATAATATTTGAGAATGATGCACTACATACTGCTGCGGCTACATTACCGCGAGCCACGGAAGTAAAGGCTATTGAGGACTGCACTGTCGACGGTAGAAAACACATAAACAAAAAGCCCCAATACAGTTCTTGTCCAAGCATGGGCACTAAAATCGGCTTGGCTAACAAACCAAGTAGGGGAAACACTGCAAAAGTAAGAGCAAAAACTAAGCTGTGAAGTTTCCAATGTGTTAAACCTTGCATGACGGCTTCACGAGATAACTTTGCGCCATGCAAAAAAAATAATATCGCAATCGCTGCAGTAGTAATTACACTGAAAATTCCAGCTGCTTGCCCTGAAACAGGTAAGATACTCGCAAGTATGACCATCACAAATAAAAGTATGGTAAAACGATCAAGTGCCAATAGCTTTAACATCACATCATCCCTAATTGTTCTTTACTCACTTCAATTCAAACAGAGTAGAACTGAATCATCGTTTGATCGCATCAAGTTTAACAAACAACCATATCAAAAAACCTTTAAATAAAAACGCAGTGAGTCTTTCAACTCACTGCGTATCACTTTAGCTTGTTTTAAATATTGAATAATATCAAATATTTAATAAAAATATCACTAAAATCAGGTCTAGACTTAGTTATCACGTGCAAATTTATCTTGTTGAATTAATTCGACCTTATAACCATCTGGATCTTCTACAAACGCAATGACAGTCACACCACCTTTCATTGGACCTGCTTCACGGACAACCTTACCACCGCGAGCTTTGATCTGCTCACACGCTTGATAAGCATCGTCTACGGCAATGGCAATATGACCATATGCATTGCCCAGCTCGTAGCTTATAGTGTCCCAGTTATGCGTTAACTCTAATACAGTATTGTTTTCTTCATCACCATAGCCCACAAAAGCCAAGGTAAAGCGACCTTCTTCATAATCACGTTTACGAAGTAAAGTCATACCGAGTACTTCAGTATAGAATGCCAATGAGCGCTCTAAATTGCCTACACGTAACATGGTATGTAACATACGCATTAAAATCACCTATTTCCAAAATTAAGTTTTAAAATAAAACTCTAAAATTAAGAATTTTTCATCTGATTTAATAACTTAGCTACCCAAACCACTAAAAGTAAAATCGGTAGACCCATTAAGAAAGTCATGAAGAAAAATGTTGAATATCCAAAGTTTGTAACAATTGTACCCGAATAACCACCGATCATTTTAGGTAATAACAGCATTAACGAGCTAAAAATCGCATACTGCATTGCCGTGAATGAAACACTGGTTAAACTCGATAAAAATGCAATAAATACGGCTCCAGCCAAGCCTGATGCCATATTATCGAAAATGATGCCCATCACCAGCCAAATTTTGCTATAAGGGACGATAACTTTTCCTTTTAATTCAACATCGTCAGCACTAGTCAGATCAACCGCTGACAACTCCGCCATACTCATTCGTGATTTTGGCTGTACATTTTGATGTACTGTGAATGCATGTGTGGTCTGTAACGTTGTTTTCTCTTGATTAGATTCGATGGTTGCAAGTGCTTCAAGTTGTTTCTGACCATCAAACTGTGTACCGGGTATCACCACACTCCAGCTATTTTTATCGATTTTGGCATCTATCGGTTTTTGATCGCCAAATTTGACTTGCACCTGATTTACCTTATCGCTTTCAGATACATTCGAGATCAGACCTCGAACAATCACATCTTTCGTTCGCTCATCTTGATACAGTTGATTATCCCCACCAATCGCTTGTACATAAATCTGAGCAGGTTGAGTCGCATCAAAGGTTTGTACAGGGATTGCCAATTTTAGACTGTGATCAAAACCATCCGGTTGTGAATACACCTGAATCTGATCTACATTTTGGAAACTTGAAGCAGGCAGTTTTAACGTCCAATTTCCCACTTCATCGGGCTGAACCTTTAAGCTGTGTTGCCCTACTTGTAGGTTGACTTCATTCATTGAAGGACCCGATTTGACCAGTCCTACAAAGATCAAATTAGTGGTACTTGCGATAATGGCACCGACCAACATCATTTTCATGATGTTAAAACGCTGTGCCATTAAGCCGCCAAGGAAGCCACCTAAAATCACAAAGAAGATCGCAAAAAACTTGTTAAACCAAGCTATTTCTTCTTTATCAAAGTTCAAATCTAAATAGAATAAATTTGCAACGACACCTGCCACGATATCTGAAATACGATAAAAACCAATCAGCAATAAAATGGCAAAGGCGATTTTAATGCCATAGCGTTTAAAGAAATCTAAAATCGGTGAAAGCCACGTTTCGACGACAATTGTTTTATCAATGATTTTTGAGCTAGTGAGACCGAATACCACGACTACCGCAGCCGCAATACTGGTAACAAAGCGTATGACTTGAGCGACAAAACTTAAAAAGGCATCATCAATCTTAAATTGATCTATCAAACTGCCGACTTGAATAAAGCTAAATACAAAAATGACCGTCGACACAAAAAATACAGTGATTAACTGCAAATAATTTTTAGTCGTATATTTGTCCTTTTTCCCCTCAACCACTGGCTCATGAATTACTAAGGTCGTGACCAAACCTACAATCATTAATGATGCCATTAATAGATAGGTAGATTTCCATGCTTCATAGATATAGTTCCCCATTGATGTGCCAAGTGATGCTGCAAAGAGTAATGCACCTAACTGCGTAATAATAGTCGCTAAACGATAACCTGCGTTATAGGTTGAAGCCAAAACCGTTTGCACATTGGTATCTTGAGTTAATTCAATACGATAAGCATCTACAACGATATCTTGAGTAGCAGATGTAAAACCTAAAAATACGGCTGAAAGTGCCATAAAGGTTAAACTTGGAATCGACCAAATATCCCCGCCATGTACACTTGGATCTGTAAATGCCATCATACAAATCGCAACAGTCACCAAAATCTGCGAGACGAACAGCCAACTTCGACGCTTACCCATTTTTTGAGTTAAATAAGGCAAAGGTAATTTGTCGATCAAAGGTGCCCAAATAAACTTGAAGGCATAAGCCAAAGCAGCCCATGAAAACATGGTAATGGTTCCACGTTGAATTCCTGCCTCACTGAGCCAAAATGATAATACTGAGAAAATCAGAAAGATCGGAATCCCAGATGAAAAGCCCAAAAAGAGCATGATCAAAGCGCGACGATCTAAAAATGCGGTAAAAGCCGATTTCCATCCGGAAGTGTGTGATGTCATTGCGTTATTATTTTCAGCAAAATTAATTAATGCTATTCAACTCTTTAATGGCAATGGATTCAATATTTTTTATGCAACCATTGTACTGATTTGCATCTTTTTCCTGTAACTTTACTTGATATTTTTGCTTAACCCTGTATACCTTTAATTTTCAATTGTACTTTATAGTTTTGGATTTCAACTGTGACCGAAAGACACGATCAAATTAACACTCATGCTTTAGCCAACATCACATCACCAACTCCAACAGCAGAAATTGTTAATCCTTTTCCCACAGTATTTGAACAAACGGAAATTCAACACACTTTGAGTCAAACCGCTTTAAAACCTGAACAATTGACCCATATACCCAATACAGCAAAAATCCCAGCATCAACCAAAAGAATTAAACCGCTGAATAACTTTTTGGGTCAGGATCGTGCAAAGGCTTCTGTCGAGGCAGGCATTGCTTTGCCTTATTCAGGGTACAATATTTTCGCTGTCGGTACTGCAGGCTTAGGTAAACGCACCATGATTAAGCGTTTACTGCAACAACATGCCAAAACCATGGCGACACCAAGTGATTGGGTCTATGTCAATAATTTCAAATTTGCGCGTAATCCAATTGCCCTTCAGTTTCCTGCTGGACAAGGTGCTAAGTTTCAAACCATGCTCCACCAAACATGGCAAATTATTTTCAAACAATTAGAACGTCGTTTTAGCGCAGAGACTTATCATAATCGTATTGAAAAAATTCGTGTTGCAACAGGCAACGAACAGCAATCTGCGCTGATTGAATTAACCAAAGAAGGTTTAGAGCTTGATCTCAAACTGATTAATCGAGACGACGAACACTGTTTTATTCCGACTCACTATAAAGATGACAAAGTGCAAGAAATGTCTCAAGAAGACATGAATGCATTATCAAGCAAACAACGTTCTGAAATTGCAGCCAATATTCGCTACATGGATAAAAAGCTTGAGCGACTAGGTCTACAAATTGGGGATTTAGAAGATGAAGCCCGAGATTTAGTGTCTGAACTGAATCGCGAAATTGCGAAGCAGGTCATTATCCCGCGCATGGAATTAATTTTAAGTAAATTCCCCAATATCGATGGCTTAGAGCAATATCTAAAATTTTATGCCGAAGATATGATTGATAATGTTGAAACGGTATTAGAGCAAGAAGAAATTGATTTCTCTCCATCACAGTTCAATCGTGTTCCTGCACGCTATCAAGCCAATGTCGTGATTAGCAATAAAGCGAACTCTGGTGCACCGGTTATTTTCGAAGATTTCCCAACGCACTATAATTTATTGGGTCATGTTGAACAATTGACGCAAACCGGGACGATCAGTACAGACTTCAGCTTGATTCGCCCGGGTACATTACACCGTGCCAATGGTGGCTTTTTAATGCTTGAAGCTGAGCAATTGCTAGAACAACCCTATGCATGGCAAGGTTTAAAACGTGCCTTGAAATCAGGACAACTCAAACTCACCTCTTTAGAACACATGCTGACCTTAACAGGTAGCATTTCTATTGAACCCGCATCTATCCCTTTAGATGTTAAAGTGGTGCTACTCGCAGAGCCTGAAATTTATTATGAAATTTTAGAAGTTGAACCAGAGCTGGGTAGTGTCTTTAAAATCCGTGCAGATTTTACCGATACATTACAACGTAATGACGAAAATGAACAAGCTTACATGCATCTGATTGCAGACTATGTTCAGTCAGATAAGCTTCTACCATTTGACCGATCAGCTTTAGCTGCACTGCTTACGGATTCTAGCCGTCAAGCCGAAGACCAAAGTTCATTGTCATTACATGCTTCGACTTTAGGTGACTTGATACGTGAGTCGCATCATCATGCGTTTAAGGCGGGTGATACTATGGTCACTGCCGAACACATCAATACCGCCCTCAAACATCGCCAATACCGCTTAGGTTACTTGCGCGAATTGTATTGGCAGGATTTATCTCGTGGTACACAGTTGATTGAAACCCGAGGTCACCGTTTAGGTCAAATCAATGCCCTATCTGTCATTCACTATGCGGATGTAGAGTTTGGTTTACCTTCACGCTTAACGGCTTCGGTGTATCAAGGTGGTGGCGATATTCTGGATATCGAACGTAGCGTTGAACTGGGCGGATCTTTGCATGCTAAAGGCGTGTTATTGATGTCATCTTTCTTAAAAGCACACTTTGGTCGTGAACAAATCCTGCATTTCTCTGCTGCCCTCGCCTTTGAACAAAGTTATGGTCAAGTCGATGGTGATAGTGCAACTGTTGCAGAACTGTCTGCACTTATCTCTGCAATCAGCCAGCTTCCAATTGATCAATCATGGGCGATTACAGGTTCGATGAACCAGTTGGGGCAAGTACAACCGATTGGTGGCGTGAATGCAAAAATTGAAGGCTTTTATGACGCTTGTAAACTTCAAGGCTTAACGGGCAAGCAAGGCGTGATTATTCCTAGGCAAAATATGGATCACCTGATGATTCGTCAGGATGTGATCGATGCTGTGAACGCAGGTCAGTTCCATATTCATGCCATTACCAATATTGCGCAAGCACTCGAAATTTTGATGGCGCGCCCTGTCGGTACACTCGATAAAAAAGGTCGTTACACCAAAGGTTCGATTTTCGCGGCAGTCATGGATCAATTGGAGTATTGGCAAGCCATTGAAGATGGTGCTGAAATTGAACCACCCAAGAAAAAGAAAAAAAAGAAGAAGAAAAATAAAGACAAAAAGTCTGATGCTGATTCGACTACAAACTCTGAACAAAAATAATGTTCAATGCTGTTTAAATAACCCTTAAGCATGATTTAATAATAAGCCCTGAACTTTTCAGGGCTTTTGTTATTTTTTAAGGCGAAAATAGTAAATAACAAAAAATCATTGAGTTAATTTTTGACTCTAACAGAACTTATTTTAAAAAATTAAATTTAACTTAGCCCTGAATTAAACGCTAAAACCCAAATAAGAATAATGGTACGTTATGAATAACTTAAATCATTTGATCAATGAAGCGATTGATCTCGAACACATTAATCTTAGTGATGAAGCTTTACTGATTAATTTAAGAGAATATTTTAAACATGATGCTGAGTTTTATCAGCATTACCATCATGGCAATTATCAAATTTTAGATGTACATGATATACAAGCCTTTTTTACTTCAGGACTCAAATACGTCCAATACAATAAGCACCATTTACAAGAAAATGATGTTCACAAGTTAAACATTACAACGCTTTATAAAATGTTGATGGTTCTAGAAGCGAACAAACGTCTTCATCAGCTCAATCAACAGCAACAACATATATTGAACAAGTTAAATTTCTTTTTTGATTGGGATGATTCCACGCTTGAAACGATTGCTCAAGCGACCAAGCCTCGTATTTATAAACTGATTAAACCCATTGCACTCTTACTTATTCCTATTTTCTTCATCTGGCAATCCACATGGAAGCAGCCCACGATTTATTATGCTTCTGGGTTATTTTTATTTGCATTGATGATCTTCATTCTGCTTGGTCTTGTTTATGCTCAGCATCGCTATATGAAAAGTATGCCTGATGAATATAAATTCTATTCACCTGAAACGGTTATGCAACTCTTTGACCATAAAATTAGCGGCAATAATACCAATAGAGTTAAGCAAGAATTAGCAGGTTTTTCACATTAAATTTGATAACTACGATTTTTCACATACTTTGATTAGCAATCACCATTCGCTATTGCTTCATTAAAAACACGTATAAAAAAAGCACCTGATCGGTGCTTTTCAATTCACGTCTGAATTATGCTTCAGGCGCTGCGCTGTATTGTTCAATGAGGGTTTTTAATTCGCCCGTTTGGAACATTTCAAGCATGATATCGCTACCACCAATCAACTCACCATTGATCCACAATTGTGGGAATGTCGGCCAATTTGCAATTTGTGGCAATATTGCACGAATATCTTGATTTTCCAAAATATTAACATAAGCAAATGGACGACCAATTTGGCTCAACGCTTCAACTGCACGTGCAGAAAAACCACATTGTGGGAATTGCGGTGTGCCTTTCATATAAAGAAGCACTGCATGTTTAGCAATTTGATCGCGAATTAACGCTTCTGTGTCACGCACTTGTTCAGTCATTGATTAAATCCTCAACTTATCTGCGTGCATTATACCTAAATCCACCTTAAAGAGTATGTCTTGCACATTTTTTCCAGTTAAATTTACATTTGGGCTTTTAATCTGTTTCATATTTTGATTAGATTAACTTTTCCTTCATTTCACAGATAAGAGTTTGTCATGAACAATATCACTCTCGCGCCAATACAACCTGATCAACCGACTCATTTGATGCCTGTATTCAGCCGTCAACCGATCAGCTTTGTTCGCGGTCGAGGTTCTTATCTGTATACAGAAGATGGTTCAGAATATCTGGACGCCTTAACAGGTATCGCGGTTTGCGGTTTAGGTCATGCTCACCCTGTTTTGGCTGAGGCGATTGCAGAACAAGCAGCGACTTTAATTCATACCAGTAACATTTATGAAGTGCCTTGGCAAACGGCTGCAGCGCAAAAGCTGGCGAAAGTTTCAGGTATGGAAGAAATTTTCTTCTCTAATAGTGGTGCAGAGTCTAACGAAGGTGCGATCAAAATTGCACGTAAATATGGACATATGCAGGGTTTAAGCCACCCTAAAATTATTGTTGCGGATCATTCTTTCCATGGTCGTACCCTGGCAACTCTTTCTGCAACAGGCAATAAAAAAGTTCAAGAAGGTTTTGGACCATTGGTTGAAGGCTTCATTCGTGTCCCTTTTGGTGATATCCAAGCGATTGAAGAAGCTGCTATTCAACATCCTGATATCGTGGCGATTTTAGTCGAACCGATCCAAGGTGAAGGCGGCGTGAATACTGCCCCTCAAGGCTTTAGCTATTTGGAAGAGATTCGCCAAATTTGCAATCAGCATAACTGGCTCATGATGCTGGATGAAGTACAAACCGGTAATGGTCGTACGGGTAAATATTTTGCCTATCAGCACACCAATATCATTCCAGATGTAATGACCACTGCTAAAGGTCTAGGCAATGGTTTCCCGATTGGCGCAGTGATGACTCAAGGGAAAGGTGTGGGCATTTTGACTGCGGGTAATCATGGTTCTACATACAGTGGCACAGCACTCGGTTCTCGTGTGGTGTATACCATTATTGATCTGATGCAAAAAGAAAATATCGTCGCGAATGCTGCAAAAATTGGGCAATATTTAGTAGAGAGTTTACGTACCCAACTTGAAGAGCAAAATGTCATCGTTCGTGGTTTTGGCATGATGATTGGAATTGAATTACCAAAAGCATGCGGTGAGTTGGTTGATATTGCTCGCACTGAACACAATTTAATTATCAATGTGACAGCAGGCAATGTTGTTCGTCTACTTCCAGCATTAAATATGACGCATGAGCAAGCGGATGATTTATTAAAACGCTTAGTGCCTGCAATCAAAAACTTTTTAAGTTAATTCTTTAGATTATTCCGATGTGATTTAGAGATATAAAAAAGCCGCATGATGCGGCTTTTTTATGCGCTGAATATAAATTATATCTATATTCAGCGATCTAAGTAGGTCTACCATTTATTGAGAGTCTTCTTGTTATTAAGAAGCTTCTTGATAGATACGACCACCAGGCAATTGTCCAAAATACTGTTTTAAAGCATCTAAACAACGATGGATTTTCATTGGTTGTTGTTCACGCTTCAAAGTCATTGCATTCAACGTATACGTCGGCAATTTCCATTCAGGTAATACTTCAACCAAAGTGCCGTTCACTAACTCTTTTTGCACATCCAAATACAGTAAACGCGCAATACCATGACCACTTTGACACAATGATTTAGCCACGAAAACATTGTTGGTTTGCAAACGATGTTTCATTTCTAAATCAACCGTTTCGCCTGTAGAACCATGTTCAAAACTAAAATTTTGATAGTTTTTCATGATGTTAATCGGAATTAAATCATGATTGGTTAAATCTTCAGGTTTTGAGATCGGTAAATTCTGATTCAAATAGCTTGGTGAAGCCACCAACACCTGATCTACACGTGCCAATGGCGTAATCAATAAATTATTTGATTCTTCAAGTTTTGAACACATGCGAATAGCGATATCAATTCGCTCTTGAATTAAATCAATAAATTGATTCTCAGCTTCAAAATGAACCGTAAGTCCACGATGTGCCGAAATCCAATGTGACAATGCTGGAACTAAATGCGTAGCACCCAGCTCAGGCGTAGTCGCAATGCGTAGGTCCCCAACCAAATCATCTCTTAATTCATTAATTCTAATCTTGCCACGCTCAGCCGCAGCAAGCATTTCTTGGCAACTGTAAAAAAAAGCTTGACCCGCTTCTGTCAAACTTAATCGTCTTGTAGAACGATGTAGAAGTGTGACTTCCATTTCTTGTTCTAGGGATCGTATCTGCTGACTTACAGCACTTGTAGTAATACCTAAATCACGAGCGGCACCACTAAACGAGCTTTTTTCAACAACACATGCAAATACACCCATTGATCTAAGTTGATCTAACATAAATTTCCCTCTGAAATTATGAGATGCTTCACATTTTAAATATGAAAGCAACTCATTGTATTATACGAAGAATTTTTAAGTTTGCATCAACTATCTTAATTGATTGGTAAAATATTTGCTGGATTTATAGGCTTACCATCTAAACGAATTTGAAATTCAAGCATGGTGCGATTTGTACCACTCGAGCCCATTTCTGCTATTTTTTGTCCAGCAACCACATTTTGACCACTTTTCACAAGCATCTTACTATTATGTGCATACGCTGAAATATAGCCATCCATATGTTTTACAAGGACTAAATTGCCGTATTCTTTTAAGCCATCAGCCGCATACACCACTTGACCATTTGCAGCAGCCATCACTGGATCACCGACGTTCCCACCAAAACGAATCCCCTTCACATTCGCTGCATTGTTAAAGTTTTCTAAAACGACACCATTCGATGGTTTCACCCATTTTAATGAAGATGAATTTGATGAGGGGCTCACTGGTGTTGCAGGTGTAACTGTACGAGTCGTCGTAGTCGTTGGTGCTGTCACAGGCGTTGGCGTAGTCTGAGTATTTGGCAATTGAACATTCTGACGTTTGATTTGTGAGTCTTGAGCTGCCAAAGGTTTCACAGCCATTGTGCGATTGCGATTACCACTTTGTTTAAGACGAATCGATTGATTGACATAAATTCGATATGGCGGAGCAATATCATTCATTTCCGCGACACTGATATAGCTCAAACCATAACGATTGGCGATACCACTTAAAGTATCACCCGAACGTACAGTATAGAAATCAGGCGCTTTTGCATAACGTGCAGAATTGTTAATTTGTGGCTTAGAAGCACAGCCCGTGATTGCAAATACAGAAACAACTGCAAGGGATGCAAACAGCGTTTTAAATGACATCTTATGGGTTAAAACATTCTGTCGTCGAGCCAAAAGCATGATTTCCTCTCTCTACAATCTAAATTTGAAACTGAATTTCGCCTAAGATTAGCAAAATTAATCAGAGTTTCACTGATTAACGTTGCTTTTTCACAAACTTATAACATTGTCTCGACATCGGTGCTCTTTTCTGCAATTTGATCCTTCAATGTATCCAAAATACTGTAGTTGGTTGCGTCAATTTGAATCGGTGTAATACTGACATAACCATTTGCCAGCGCAAAGAAATCTGATTGAATATCCATTAAGCTTTTTTTCGGATCAACTACAGACTCTCCAGTTAATCCGATCCAAAAGACTTGACGCCCTCGCGCATCGACCTGTGTGGTGATCGGTTTGTTTTGTAAGCGTTGACCTTGATAGGTCACTTGAGCACCTTGAATATGTTCAATGTCTGGAATATTGATATTGAAAATATGACGTGGTGGTAAAATGGGTAATCCTTTGGCAATAAAGTCATGCACCCACTCTGCCGCACGTGCATATTGCTCTGGATGTTGATACGACCTTACTTCAGAACCTGCCAAAGACACCGCAAGCGCAGGCTGTTTCATTAAACGTCCTTCAAACGCTGCACCGACTGTGCCAGAGTAAAGTACATCATCACCCAAATTCGCCCCACTATTCATCCCACTCACTACAAGATCAAACTCAAAATCAAACATGCCATTCATGGATAAATACACACAATCAGCAGGTGTGCCATTTACAGACCAAATATCTTCTGCAATTTGAATCGGACGTAAGGGGCGATCTAAAGTTAAAGCGCTTGAATAACCACTTCGCTCACCCTCAGGTGCAACCACAATGACTCGTCCCAACTTTTTCAAAGCATGGGCCAATGCTTGGATTCCTGGTGCAAACACACCATCATCGTTCGAAATTAAAATATTCACTGTGTATAACCTAAGTTTGCGTCGTTGATAGATTATATGATTGGAAAATATTCAACAACTCTATATATTTAGCACACTTTAAAACAATATTCCAAAGGGTTAAAAAAGTGTTAAATCGCTCACTCATTCGCTTTGCTTGTATAACAACATTCACTTTTCTAAGCAGTACTTTAGTTCATGCAAATTTAATTTCTCAAGCAGAACTCGATTTAGTGGTCAAAGAAGATATTGCCGCAGCTCAAGTACTGAATGAAATTTGTCCTGCTTTGGTCACCGATACAACTAAAATCCAACACGCTATCGCTCAATTTACTGAAGAAAGTTTAAAACAGCTCTCTTCGGGCGCTATGAGCTTAGAGCAATTAAAACAAGATGCTGAATATCAAAATGCATATAAAGAGGCCTCAGCTGAAAATAGTGGATATTCTCAAGAGGAAAAACAGCAAGGCTGCAATGAACTCATTTCTTCAGTCTCTGAATAAGCTTTGACCATATCAAAGTCTTGATGATGATAAAGCGCTCTCGTATTTGTAATCATTGAGGCTGATTGTTGGTTATAAAACGTCACAAAGCCTACAGCTTCTATACATTTTCTCTATTTTTTCACCATCAAAAGTGTTTATTCTATACAAATCATTTAGTTATAAATTTTGAGCATCCAATGCATAATAAAATCGTGAAATTCTTTTCGTTTGGTCTTCTATCTGCATCATTGGCTTTCAGTGCGAGTGCATTTGCTGAGAAAAAAACTGAAGCTTCTGCTGAAAACATCGATGTGACTCAAACCACCATTACTAAGGATGAATTAGCAGCGATCTATGTACTGTCAGAAATTTGCCCTTCATTGATTAAAACCGATGATAAGTTCGATGCAGGTTATGCACGATTATTAAAAGACTATTTACCGCAAGAAAAGTCACCCAAAACGGCAATTAAAACCACAGTTGAACAAGCCAGTTTTAAAACCGCTTTAGCTCAAGCGCGTGCTGATGTCAAAAGTGCTGGCGACAAAGTGAATACGCAAGTCTGCAACGATGTGAAAGATTACTAATCTTTAGTCATCACAAGCATGAATTAGTTACAATTCGACTGAAAATAGCCGACTCTCCCCGTAGCAGTCGGCTTTGCTTTGTCCTAGAATGCAAAGCTGATTTTGCCGTTCACATAAGATTGGAACTACTTAGAATGACCCGAAAAAGCGCCATCGCTGCATTATTACTATTACCATCATTTTCTTATGCAGCAACTGTTTTATCTACGCCACCAGAACTCAATAACAAATCATATGTTTTGATGGATTATGAAACAGGGCAAATCCTTGCTAGTAAAAATGAAAATGAGAAACTTGCTCCAGCGTCAATGACCAAAATGATGACCAGTTTCATCATCGAACAAAAACTATTGAATGGTCAGTTGACTGAAAATGAAAAAGTTCGTATGAACGAGTCTGCATGGTGTCGTGGTAGTAGCACCGAATCATGTATGTATGTTCCCTTGAATGGCACTGCGACTGTTTTAGAAATGTTACGTGGCATTATCGTTCAATCAGGTAATGATGCGTCTAAAGCGATGGCTGAGCACATTTCAGGCAATGAAGGTACATTTGCCCATGAAATGAATAAAGAAGCGAAACGTATTGGCATGACCAATACCAGTTTTGTAAACTCAACCGGTATGCCTGCTGAAGGTCATTATTCAACAGCAAAAGATATGGCAACCCTTGCGCAACATATCATTCATGACAGCTCTAAATACTATCCAATTTACTCTGAAAAAGAGTTTAGCTTTAACGGCATTAAACAAGGCAACCGTAATGCCCTGCTTTATACTGATCCAAGTGTAGATGGTTTAAAAACAGGTCATACTGAAGAAGCTGGATACTGCCTGACGACGTCTTCAAAACGTGGTCCAATGCGTTTAATTTCTGTGATTTTTGGTGCGCCATCTATGCAAGAGCGTGCTTCACAAACACGTGAAATTTTAGCTTGGGGTTATGCAAACTTTGAAACGGTGAGTGTTCAACCTGCGAATCAAGAAATTGCGAAATCAACAGTGTGGTTTGGTACTGAAAATGAAGCGAGTATTGGTCTTGCTGAAAAATTCAATGTGACCATGCCGAAAGGTCAAGCCAATGCGATTAAAACTCAAATTTCGGTTCAACCGAATTTGAATGCACCGCTTCAAAAAGGTCAAGTGGTGGGTAAACTCACTGCGACTTTAGATGGTAAAGTGATTGCTGAGAAGCCTTTGGTTGCGCTACAAGCAGTTGAAGAAGCAGGTTTCTTCTCTCGTATGATTGATCATGTAAAACAGTTCTTTAGCAATTTATTCTAAGTCTGGTTTAAAGCAACAATTTTAGACCTAAGTTCAAGCATCTATATTTCGATATAGGTGCTTTTTTATTTATACTGTCTTTAAAATTATGGATTTTTCAGCATGAGCCACAACATTCGCCCTTATCTTGACACTTTTCCGCAGACGGATGACACGAATTATATCGACCCGATGTCCGTGGTGATTGGCGATGTGGTGTTGGGTGAAAATGTTTCTGTATGGCCCTTTGCTGTGATTCGTGGTGATGTCAATCATATTCGTATTGGTAAAAACTCGAATGTTCAAGACCATTCGATGTTGCACGTGAGTCATAAAAAAGCCGATAAACCTGAGGGTTCACCGTTGATTATCGGTGAGGATGTCACTGTCGGTCATCATGTGAAATTACATGGTTGTACCATTGGCAATCGTGTGCTTGTCGGAATTGGTACGATTATTTTAGATGATGTGATTGTTGAAGATGATGTGATGATTGGGGCGGGTTCACTTGTTCCACCGAATAAGCGTTTGGAAAGTGGTTATTTGTATATGGGAAGTCCAGTGAAACAAGTCCGTAAATTAACTGAAAAAGAGTTGGCGTTCTTACCTTACTCTGCTCAGAATTATGTGAAGGTTTCAGGGAATTATTAAATCCAAACTTAATAAATTCTTAAATCTATTAGGAATTATTGAAATGAGATAGAAACAAATGTTCTATCTCAAAATGCTAAAATTACTTATGAACCTCAATTAATTAAATATTATGGAATCTACAATTAAACCCATTAACTAGTTAATAATTTTTTTAATGCATTTATTGCCTCAAGAGCATTGGTATTGGATGCCTCGAGGATATCATCTTCATGAGTTTCTTCTCTATTACCCTCGATAAAACCTCTTTGATACTCACTTGAAGGTTTTTTCAAAGTTAAAAGATCATCAATTTTATCTAGCAATTCTATTTTATCTCTATAATCAGCCAAAGAAATATTATTTTGTACTCGATAAGAGTCTTTCAGCTCCGTTAAATTCTTATAAACATCTTGAAGTAACTTAAAAATTTCATGTAAGTATTTTGATTCACGCTTGTATAAATTTTCATATTGCGATTCATGATAATCATATTGTGCTAAATATAAATTTTCTGATACTACATATTGTTTTTCATCAAAAAACTCTAACTCTTTTTTCAACAATGTATTGATATACAATAATCTTTTCCTTAATTCAGAAAAATTATTTAGCATGTTAAATTCATTTTCTTTTTTATGTAAAAATATCATCAAATAAATTACGACTATTGTATTAATAATAACCCGAATCGCGGATAAGAAATTGACTTGAAAAATAAGAGGACTAGAGCCATCAGTTGAGTTACCACACAAAACTTAAAACTCTAGTCCCTATGTTTAATAGTACCGAATTATTCTGTTTAATTGATGATTTCTTTCTTAAATTTGAAGCAACCTATTGGAATTTCCTTAAACAAAGTCGTCGTTTCTCAAGAGTCCGAACCGCTCACTTGAGTATCTCAGAAATCACTTTTATTGCTATCTGGTATAAATGTTCTCATTTCACTAATTTCAAAGCCTTTTTTACATGGTTGAAACAGGATAAAAATCATTTATTTAAAAGCTTACCCTGTTACCAACGGATGATTCATCTGATCAATAGGCATCAATTAGCTCTACACGCTTTACATGTGGCACTGATGAAAGGTCAAGGTACACAATATTTATGGATTGATTCAACAACTTTGCCAGTTTGTAAAAATCAACGTATTCAGCGTCATAAATCATTAGTCCAAATTGCATCACGTGGTAGAAGCTCAATGGGCTGGTTTTATGGCTGTAAATTACATATTGCGATGAATCAATTTGGTGAAATTGC
>NZ_JCAKMY010000032.1:0-37244 GCF_059515845.1 Acinetobacter sp. CY79 | reverse complement strand
GGATTTATGCTGTGATTCTTTATAAAACTGCATGACTTTTTCGCGTAAATCGACAGAATATGTTTTTGGCATGATCCTAAATCTTAGTGTTTTTTCTATTGTAGCTCATATTGGATTTTTAGCTATATTAACCCGAATCGCGGATAAGGATTTTTCTTTAAAATCATAAGCTAAATGTAATTTTATGATTAATTTTTAGTGCTATCAGATCAAGGTAAATACTTTTTTATGATCAAAATGATGCATAAATCTTAAGATGAATTGTCTCATTGCCTTAAGCAGGATTCGGGTTATATTATGTTATTTTTAGAAAAACTTAAAATTCTTAATACGACAAAACTGTTTAAAACCTATTTGCCTCTGAATTATAGATACATCTTATGAAAAAGAACGGTATTAAAAATCCAATAAAAGCTACATTAATTTCCTCTCTCATAGCTCCTTTACCTTTTTTAGCGGCAATTTTAGCAAACTTTATATTGATGGAAGATTTTCATCTGTTGGAGTTTATTCAGGTATTAGGTTTTCTCTTAATCATTATGATATTTGCTCTTCCTTTTACCTGTATCATAAATTTTGTAATGGTATTACCTATGGCTCTTTTACTCAGTAGAATAAATTCTCTATCCGCAATTTATTTGTGTTTATGGTGTTCTCTAATAGCATTTCCTGCCTTCGGAATGTATATGAGAATGTTCAATGGTAGTCCAACTAGAGAAGTTGATTTTTTAGCAATCACTCTAACTACACTTTGTGGGCTATGTTCAGGAATCGCATTTTGTCGAATTGCTAAGATTCGATTAAAACCACATGACTTAGCATAATGGTTCTTATGCAAACTTTATTCTTCTTATTAAAAAAATCATACGTTATCCATCTCAAACAATCTCAAAATACCCTAAAAAGCCGACTGTAAAACCTGTCGGTTACTTTTGAGTAATGTTGATATTTATTGCTCGCAAAACAATCAATAAATAAGCTATTTTGAGTTCTTTAATGATCTTTTGTTTGTCAAATTTCTGAAATTATCTGTAATCAGTAGCGTCAATCGTTGAGCTTTCTATTTTGTTGAATTTAACAAATGCGATCACACGGTGCTTTGTCCTATAATGGACACAATTTTTGTATTTGCTTTGAGTGATTTAACCATGCGCGGTTTATATTTAATTACCAATGATGATCCGATTGAGCTGTTACTGGCGAAATTAGAAGGCGCAATGGCGACCTATGAAGTAGCTGTTTTGCAATATCGTCGTAAAAATGTGGCGAAAGAAAATCAAGCCTATGAAATTGAATACATGAAAAATATGTGTAATCAATACAATGTGCCTTTTGTGATCAATGATGATTTAGACACCGCGGTGCAATATGGCGTAGGTGTGCATTTGGGCCAAGGCGATGGTTCAATTGTTGAAGCCAAACAACGTCTTCCTAAAAATGTGTTGATTGGTCGCAGTTGCAACAATTCAATTGAACTCGCTGAGCAAGCGATTGCAGATGGTGCAAACTATGTGGCGTTTGGTGCAATCTATGCAACAGAGACCAAGCCTGAAGCGGGTAATATCGGTCTTGACACCTTAAAACTCGCTAAAGAAAAACTCAATGTGCCAATCTGCGCGATTGGTGGCTTAACGGTTGAAAATGGGGCTGAAGTCATTGCGGCAGGTGCTGATTTGTGTGCTGTGATCAGTGACGTATTGGGTGGTTCAATGTCAGTGGTTGCTCAACGTGTCTATGACTGGTCTGAGCTATTTACTGAAAATGCTTAAGGTTGCTGAACGAGCCTAAGCGCTTTTATTTATTGAAATCATTTAAATTTTTGAGTTGAGAATCTCCATGACTTTATCTGCAAAGCAAGAACAATTATTTAAACAAGCCAGCAAACATATTCCAGGTGGCGTGAACTCACCTGTACGTGCATTTAATGGCGTGGGTGGTACGCCAGTGTTCATCGAAAAAGCGAAAGGCGCCTTTTTGTATGATGTCGATGGCAAACGCTATGTAGATTATGTGGGTTCTTGGGGGCCAATGATCTTGGGTCATGCACATCCTGCAATCATCAAAGCAGTTCAAGAAGCAGCAGTTGACGGTTTAAGCTTTGGTGCGCCGACGGTGCATGAAACCACACTTGCAGATATCATTTGTGAAATCATGCCTTCAATTGAATTGGTACGTATGACCAACTCAGGCACGGAAGCAACCATGACCGCGATTCGTTTGGCGCGTGGCTACACAGGTCGTGACAAGATTGTAAAATTTGAAGGCAACTACCACGGTCACTCAGATTCTTTACTTGTAAAAGCAGGTTCAGGTTTGTTAACGAGTGGTGAAGGTGAGGCGACTTCTGCAGGTGTACCTGCGGATTTTGCAAAACATACTTTAACGCTTCCGTACAATGACATTGCAACTTTAAAAGAATGTTTCGCGAAATTCGGTTCAGAAATTGCAGGTGTGATTGTAGAGCCTGTAGCAGGCAATATGAACTTGGTGAAACCAATTGATGGTTTCTTACAAGCCATTCGTGATGTCTGTGATGAACATGGTTCAGTCTTTATCATTGATGAAGTGATGACCGGTTTCCGTGTGGGGCTAGGCGGTGCTCAGGCGCATTATGGCGTTAAACCTGATTTAACGACTTTAGGTAAAATTATCGGTGCAGGGCTTCCAGTCGGTGCATTTGGGGGTAAGCGTGAAGTGATGGAATGCATCGCACCTTTAGGTAAAGTCTATCAAGCAGGGACATTGTCAGGTAACCCATTGGCAATGCGTGCAGGCATTGAAATGTTTAAGCATTTACGTGCTGAAGGATTCTACGAGAAACTGACTGCACAACTTGAGAAATTATTGATTGGTCTACAAGCTGCTGCGGATGAATCCGGTATTGCATTTAAAACGCAACAAGTCGGTGGTATGTTCGGTTTGTATTTTACAGATCAACAAGACATCACCAGTTTTGATTCGATGTTGAAATGTGATGTTGACATGTTCCGTAAATTCTTCCACGGCATGCTTGATGAAGGGGTGAATTTAGCACCGTCTGCATTTGAAGCAGGATTTATCTCAAGTGCGCACTCAGATGAAGATATTGCGTACACAATTCAAGCAGCTAAAGCAGTTTTTGCACGCATTAAATAATATTTTTGTATAAAATCAATTAAGATATACCCGTAGTATCAGTACTGCGGGTTTTTTGTGTCAGGCTGAGTCTTAACAGATCAGTCTCAAGTATAAAATTCAGGGATAGCGATTAAAAATGAAGACTAAGCACTATTTAACGTTGGAAGATGCTGAATTTCTACTGACACGTGCACATCAATATGCCATTGATCAAAAGTTTAATGTCAGTATTGCTGTGGTTGATGAAACAGGAATCTTGTTGGCGATGAAGCGTATGGATGGCGCTTCTCCAATGACCGCCAATTTGGCGATTGAAAAAGCCAAATGTTCAGCGCTCAGCCGTAAACCGACACTCCTTTTTGAAGAACTGATTAAAGATGGTCAGCTCGGATTCTTAACTGTCAGTTCAATTTCAGGCATGCTTGAAGGGGCTGAACCGATTTTGTATCAAGGTCAATTGGTCGGTGCGGTCGGTGTATCTGGTGTGAAATCACATCAAGATGCACAAATTGCGCAACATGCGATTGATGTATTTTTAGCTTTGGCAGATTAAATCTGAATATTGATGTTGTATTCACTGCCTAAAAAAGTTGAAATGGATTTGAGTCAAGCCAAATGGCGTCTTGAATCCTCACAATGTGTTTTGGTGATGGTTGGGCTTCAATCACTTAGGCAAATGAGTCATTTTGAGGGCAGTGTGCTCTCAGAGAATTTGATCGCATTGTCAAAAAAAGCCAAAGCACTCGATATTCTAGCGCTTGATTTGAACCCTGAGCAATTCATGAATGCAATGCTGAGCTTAGGAGATTATGTCTCTCAAAATAAGCAAATCATTATTGCAGGTCAGATTACTCCGACGATTAAATCGGTTATTCAGCATATCAGCTCCATTACCCAGCAGATTTGCATGATTGATGATGCGATATGTTTAGAATCGAAGTCTCAGCATATCCACTGGATCAACGCTATTGTCGCTATGGGTTTACATCACATAAATACTCAAACCGCATTAAGACTTTGGACGCTGAGTGCACCCACTGAGTTTATCCTGTCGGAAAAAGGGATATTGTTGGCTGTTGCTGAACAACTTGACATGGACACTTTGGAAATTGATCCTTACTGTGATCTTCGACGCTATGGTTTAGATTCAATGGGTATCGTGAGTTTAACGGGGCTATGGCGTGCAAATGGCGCTCATATTCGCTATGAAGATTTTGAAAAGGGGATCAATTTAGTTGATTTGATCCAATGGTTAAAAATATGAATCTTGATCGAAGAAATCTTCGGTTGGTCAGTCGCTGATAAATTGTCGAATTTTCAGATAAAGAGTGAAAAAAACACCAAGTTTCGCAAATACAAGATTGTATTTTTGGGCGAAGCTTTCTATCATTGCCGGCTTGTTTTCACGATCTGATAGGAATTGAACTTTGAGTAACTTTCTAAAGGAAAACCTCATTCATCGTGATCCAGATTTTATGGTCATTCATAAACCTGCAGGTCTACTTTCCGTTCCTGGAAAAACTGCAGATTTACAAGATTGTGCAATCAATCGTCTACTCAAAGAAGAGCGTCGAACTTTACTGATTCATCGTTTAGATCGCGACACTTCAGGTCTTTTGGTTTTTGGTCTATCCAAAGCCGGTCAAAAGTCGATTTCTCGCCAGTTTCAAGAACGCCAAACCGATAAAACCTATCAAGCACTCGTGGTGGGGCATCTTGAAGGTGAGGGTACAGTTGATGTGCCTGTGATTTATGATCCATCTCGACCACCACTTCACATTGTAGATGAAACCCATAACAAGCCTGCATTAACCCATTGGCAGGTACTTGAGCAATTCGAAATAGAGGGTCAGGCTGTGACTCGGGTTAAATTGACACCGATTACAGGTCGTGCTCATCAATTACGCGTTCATATGCAATATCTAGGTCATCCGATTGTTGGTGATACCTTATATGCGGCGCCTGAGCATCAAGCATTAATGCCAAGACTCTGTTTACATGCAGAAAGATTAAGCTTTAGTCATCCGATATCTGAGGAGCGTATGGATTTTCATAGTCCCGTTCCTTTTTAGTTTCACAATTGATCAATTTGAATCAATGATCTTGATTTGAATTCAATTCAGTTGCCCTCATTGTAAAAGACAAGCTGAATGGAAAAATTGTGAAACATTCCCAAATTTTGCTCACTTTTTAGTGGGCTTTATGTCAAAATATATTGCTTAAAGACGTTAAACTTTGTTCAAATAATCTCCTGATTGAGCATTGGTTTTTCAGTCCTAACTTGAGATAAGGTGGAAAAAAATTGCAGCAATTTGCTATTGGTCAACGTTGGTTATCAGACACGGAAACAGAACTTGGATTAGGTGTATTGATTGATGTAGATGAACGCTCGATCAGCATTCTATTCCCTAAAAGTGATGAAACTCGTGTTTATGCACGTAACAATGCACCTTTATCTCGTATTGTATTTAATGTCAAAGATGAACTCCAAGACCAAGAAGGGATTACTTGGACAGTTGAAGCTTTGGAAGAGCGAAATGGCGTTATTCGTTATGATGTCATTCGTACCCTTGAAGATGGCACTCAACAACGTAAAGCTTTGAACGAAACACGTTTAGGCGCAACCATTCAATTGTCTAAACCCCTTGATCGTCTATTGGCAAGCCAAGTGGATTATAAAGAGTGGTATGACCTGCGGATTGAAGCATTACAAATGCAAGCCAATATGCAAAATAGCCCACTCCGAGGCATGGTCGGTGCGCGTGTTGGACTGATTCCACATCAGTTATATATTGCACATGAAGTCGGTAAACGTTTTGCTCCGCGGGTATTGCTTGCCGATGAAGTGGGCTTGGGTAAAACCATTGAAGCAGGTCTCATCATCCATCAACAACTCAAAACAGGTCGTTCGGAACGTATCCTGATTTTAGTGCCTGATTCACTGCAATATCAGTGGATGATTGAAATGCGTCGCCGTTTCAATTTAAATTTCTCACTTTTTGATTTAACTCGTACAGCTTCGATTAAAGAGCATGATCCAGAACTCAATCCATTCTTAACTGAACAGTGCATCATTGCATCGGTCGATTTGATGATTGACCATGATGACTTGCGCGAACAGGCAATCGAAGCGGGCTTTGATCTACTGGTTGTCGATGAAGCACATCATTTAATGTGGTCTGAAGAAAACGGCGGAAATGACCGTTACGACCTAGTTGAAGAACTTGCAGAAAAAACCCCAGGTGTTTTGCTGTTAACTGCGACACCTGAACAGTTGGGCGTAGAAAGCCATTTTGCACGTCTACGTTTACTTGATCCGCAACGTTTTAGTTCGCTTGATCGTTTCTTAGATGAAGAAGAAAAATATCAACAAACAGCTTCAATTGCAGAAGCTTTAATGTCGGATGCACCACTTGAAGCTGAGCATTTAAATGCTGTCGAAGTGTTATTGGGTCATAAAATTGAAGATGAGCCTGAACAACGTTACCGTGCGATTCATGAATTATTAGACCGTCATGGCACAGGACGTGTATTGTTCCGTAATACTCGTGAAGCAATTCAAGGTTTCCCAGGCCGTGATTGTCAGCCTGCACCTTTACCTGCACCCGAAGGCTGGTCTAAAGACGGCAAGCTGCGTGAGCAAATGTGGCCTGAAGAAGCACAATTAGATGGCGCTTGGATGGAAAATGATCCACGTGTGTCTTGGATCATGGAAATGCTACGTACGCAGTTAAAGCACAAAAAAGTGTTGCTGATTGCGCGTAGTGGTCCTGTGGTCGAAGCGCTTGAAAATGCCTTACGTATCCATGCTGGTATTCGTACCGCAATGTTCCATGAGGGTATGAGCTTGCTTGAACGTGACCAAGCTGCGGCATACTTCGCAGAAGAGTCGTATGGCGCTCAGATTTTACTGTGTTCAGAAATTGGTTCAGAAGGGCGTAACTTCCAGTTTGCTTCGGATTTAATCTTATTTGATTTACCTGCCAATCCAGATGTCCTCGAACAACGTATTGGTCGTCTAGATCGTATCGGTCAAGAAAACCGTATTCAAATTCATGTACCGTATTTAGTGGGAACTGCGCAAGAGCGTATGTTCCGTTGGTATAACGAAGCATTGAATATTTTCAGTAGTATTTCTCCAACGGCTCAAACACTTCAAGAAAACTTCATTATTGATTTAAAAGAGTGCTTGTTGACTGATAAAGGTCAAGTGTTTGAAGATGTACTCGAAGCGGTGAACGTTCAACGTCAAGCACTCGAAGATGAATTGCAATCGGGTCGTGACCGCTTACTTGAATACAACTCTTGTCGTCCGATGGTGGCCCAAGAAATTGTCACTGCGCTTGAAAATTACGATGACAATAGCTTATTGCCTATGTTCATGAAACGCTTTATGGCATCGACCAATATCGACTTTGATGAGCAAAGCAATGGTACTGTCATTATTAAGCCAACCGATCAAATGCAAGTACAAGGTTTACCATTGGATGAAGATGGTATGACCGTGACTTTCTATCGTGATCAAGCACAAATCCGTGAAGATGCACAGTACATCACGCTGGAGCATCCATTTGCTGAAAGCGTGATGGAAATGATTAATACTCAATCCTTTGGTAGCACCAATGTCGCATTGTTAAAATCGGCGGCACTACCACAAGGTTCTGTATTGTTAGAAGTGTGGTTTAAGGTGGGTGTCGTTGCACCAAAAGCATTGAACCTTCCTGCGAGCTTACCAACGCAGTTGATTCGTGTGTTGTTGAGTGAAAAAGGGCAGGATTTATCGCAAAAAATTGCACCTGAAATTTTGAAACCTTATTTACATCATTTAGATGGCAACAGTTGCCGTCAGGTGGTGAAAGCACGTCGTGATGTGGTTGAACAACGTTATGAACAAGCGTTAGATATCGCAAAAGGTGCATTGCCTGAATTGAAAAAACAGGCGAAAGAAATTTATAGTAGCAAATGGCAGTATGAAATTGACCGTTTGAGCTATTTAAAACAGTTCAACTCAAGTATTCGTGAAGATGAAATTACACGTTTGCAAAAGTTGCAAAAAGAAGGCTTAGGGTTACTCGATGGTTTATCTGTAACGCCAGAAGCGATTCAAGTTTTGGTTGTGGTTAAGCCATAAATTGAATTTTTGAATTCTAAAAAAAGTACCTTAGGGCACTACTGTCCCACAGTTTGCTTTAAATAAAAAACCTGAGTTTAAAGTCGTTAAAATATAAGTGCCAAACAACACTTTAACGATAAGGACTCAGGTTTTGTCACATCAGAATACCGTATTTCATCAATTGCTTAAACCTATTGTAAGACAAGATTTTGAACGTATCGCCAAACAGCATCACCGTGGGCAAAAGCTAAGATCAGCCACCCGATGGGATCAGTTTGTCGCCATCTTGATGTCACAGTTGTCATGTCGACAAAGCCTTAGAGATATTCAATCTAATCTCGAAGCCCAGCAGGACAAGCTCCATCAGCTCGGCGCTAAGCCGATCGCCAGAAGCACTCTCGCAAGAATTAATGAACAACAGCCCGCTTGTCTTTACCAGCAATTGTTCACCCAATTGCTTCAGTACTGTGAAAATTCTAAGACTGCTCATAAATTTCGATTTAAAAATCCACTCTATTCACTTGATGCAAGCCAATATCGATCTCTCATTGTCATTATGTAAATGGGCGAAAGTCCATGAGTCCAAGGCCAGTATCAAACTGACCGTTGGCTTAAATCATAGCCACACCATTCCTGAATTCGTTGTGCTTGGACATGGTATCGAAAATGATATGGTTCAAGGCAGAACACTTCAATTTCCCAGTGAAAGCATTGTGGTTTTTGACAAAGGATATATTGATTATCAATGGTTTGCTCAGTTGACCAATCAGAATGTTAGTTTTGTGACTCGACTTCGTCCAAAGACAGTTTATCGAGTTAAATCAAGCCGAAAGGTGTTGCAGTGCAAAGGAATTATTGCCGATGAATGGATTGAATTGAGCAGTACCCACGCGCAGAAAAGAGGAGCACCTAAACGTTTAAGACGAATAGAATTTTATGATGCTACCCAGAAAAGAACATTTGAATTTCTCAGCAATAACTTTCATTTGGCTGCATCGACCATCGCAGCGATTTACAAAGACCGCTGGAAGATCGAACTGTTTTTCAAAGCGATCAAGCAGAATTTAAAATTGAAGTCTTTTCTAGGTCGAAGCCGTAATGCGATAGAAACACAAATCTGGATTGCATTAATCGCCTATCTATTGATGAGCTTTGCTAAGCACATGGGGCAGGAAGGCTGGAGTGTTCAGCGCTTACTACGAATGATTCAGGTAAATTTATTTGAAAGGAAGCCACTGAGATCACTGTTTCAACCTCATAAAAAGTGGCTAAAACATGAAGAACCTCAATTGAGGCTCTTCATTTGATATTTGTGGGACAGTAGTGACCTTAGGGTGCTTTTTTTCTTTATATTTATCAAAGATCTCATGATTGATTTCACATGAAACGTGAACTTAGAGAGATAATTAACTCAAAGAGTACAGTTTGAATTTAGAACTTGATAATGAATACACTCAAAGCAAATGAAACGGGGAAAATAGAAAAAGAGACTTATATTTATTTTATTTATAAAATTTTATATTTGTATTAGAAAACTTGATTAATTCGAAATTTAGTGTATAGTTCACTTAACTAGAAAAAAGTCTTGTTTCGCTAAATCTTCTTTAAGCATCGCAGTTTTATTCATAATCCTTCGTTTTTTTCAGATTTTAAGTCTCATTCTTTATTATTTCAAAGTTAACACCAGTCAGTAAAGTGACTAAAAATTATTAAAAATTGATGGGATATATTATGTCAAACTCAAATGTTGTTAAAGGTACTGTTAAGTGGTTCAACGAAACTAAAGGTTTTGGTTTTATCCAACAAGAATCAGGTCCAGATGTTTTTGCTCATTTCAGCGAAATTGCCAGTTCAGGTTTCAAAACCTTGTTAGAAGGTCAATTGGTTGAATTTAGTGTTGCTCAAGGTCAAAAAGGTCCTAACGCTGTAAATATTGTTGCTATCTAAGTAACAGTTAACAGTCTAAAAAAGCACTTATGAGTGCTTTTTTATATTTTAAAATTTAATTAAAAGTTAGTTTTTTTTTGATTAAAAATAAATGGAATTTAAATTGTTAAAAATAAATGATTTAGTTGCAAAATCTATAAATGGTAATGAGATATCAGTTACATTAATTCCGCTTGTCCGAATGCAAAATACACGTGAAGGCTTCAAACAAGTTGAAGTTGGTAAAAGAGTTTTGCTGTCCTCTGGACTAGAAGTTGATTTAAATTTAGATGGTCGTACATTTTATATATCTTCAAATCAATTGTTTAAATTAAGTCATAAAGTTAATTCATAAGAAATTAACTGACGTTTAAGTGTTCTTAACACTTCACTCTTATTAAAGGAATACAAATGTTGAAACAAAATATCAATGTAAAAGATCAATTTGGAATTAAACACGCCATTCAAGCCACGGTAGATCACCAGTTTGAAGTGACCCAGTCTTATTCTAATATCAAGCATATTACAATAGACGGTGAAGATATTAGACCAAGCTTTGAAATGTTCTTCCAAAGTTCTTTAAGTGGAAAAATTTTTAAAATTATATAAAGATTTAGGCCTGTGACAGATCATTATTCTATGAACTTGTAGAGTCTAAAAATTCAGTAGTTTCTTAGAGTAATCATCGTGTTCATAAAAAAACTATTCCACAAAAAGTATAATTTTATTTTCATCGAAAACAATCAATTCAGGCATGAAAATTCTTAGACCTAAACGTTAGATGAAATATGATTTAAGAATAAAAGCCTCTTTCGCCATTTGAAATACCCTAATAATTTAAAGTATCTTGAGCTCAATATATGGAATTCTGTTGAGCTCCTATTTTGGTTTTGCGCCTAGTGAAAACCTAGAATAAATATAATCAAAGTAAATTTTTTACTCCCCCTGAGCGGCTTTTGAAAAATATCATTGGGGATGCGCTTTAAATATATTTTTAATATGCGTTAATCTCTTTTTTCTCAAAATATTACAAAGTATTTCTATCAAATTTTCGAATGCTAAAAATTAGCATCTTGATTGAAGTTTTTTTTAGTTATTTTTTCATAATAATCTAATTTAATTCATATTTTTATAGTTTTTCAAAGTTTATTGGTTAAACTGCGAAAAATCAGGCTGTCGTTTTTGCATAAAAGCGCAGATAGCTTCAAACATTTCAGGTGATTGAACACGCTGTATCACCACTTCTGCTTCATCATCAATGCATTTTATAATTTGATCCAGATTGTGCTTCATTAACTTTTTTACAGCTTTGAGTGAAGTACTCGGAAGGGATGACAAATGCTCAGCCTGAGCCGTTGCATATTCATAAGGGTTGTGAATAATTTCATTGAGAATGCCAGCCTTTAAAGCTTTATGTGCATCATACTTATTTGCCATAAATAAGATATCTGCCGCTTGATGATAGCCCGCACGTTGAACCAATAATAAACTGGCTGCACCCTCGAGGGATAAACCTAAGCTCACAAAAGGCATTTGAAATGTTGCAGTGTCATCGGCATAAACAAAATCAAAATGTAACAGCAGTGTATTCGCAACGCCAATACACGCACCAAGCACAGCAGCAATACAGGGTTTAGAAAACTGAGCCAGAGCTTTAAGTAACATAAAAGGTGCTGTAGAACCTGCTTGACCTGCTTCTGGAAATTGAGCTAACTGTAAAAATGATTTCATATCATTTCCAGCGCTAAAATCCTGATCTACACCACGCAAAATGAATACTCTCACTTCACTCGATTGGTCAGCTTCACAAATAGCTTCACGTAAATTAACGTACAGATCCATATTGAAAGCATTTTTAGCTTCAGGTCGATCAATCGCCAGTGTGAACACACCGTTCTCAAGTTGCGCATGTAGATGCGGATAAGGAGATTCAATCGATTTCAGCATTTTAAAATATCCTTATTTTAAATCGATGATCATTATTAAATTTTATTTTGAATCATGGTGCACTGTTTCTTAAGCTTTTCCTCAAGCTCACACTATTCTAAATGCTTTGAAGGCGCATCAAAATTGCTTCAGCCTCTGCATAGTCCATGTACTTAGGTACAGCATACATGCCATGTGCTTCTGTAAATGCAGCTTCAATCATTTCAGGGAAATCTTGCGGTTGAATGCCTTGAACTTGTGTATTGATGTTTAAATCAATTAAAAGTGTTTTGATGCGCTGGATGAAGATATCTGTTGCTTCGAGATCACTCGGAGAAGTGGTTAAACCAATTTCACGTGCTAATTTAGCGAGGCGTTTTTCCGAGGCTTGGCGGTTAAACTCAAGCACATGAGGCAAAATGATCGCATTTGCACGCCCATGAGGTACGCCATATTTTGCGCCTAGTTGATGAGCCAGCGCATGTACGTAGCCGATAGCAGCTTTATTCATAGCAAGTCCAGCATAATGTGAACCTAAAGCCATTGCTTCCCGAGCAGCTAAATTTTTTCCATCTTTCCAAGCCAGGATTAAATTTTCTAAAATCAGTTTGGTTGCTGCTCGTGAGTAAAAATCAGTTTCTTGATTTGCAAACTCACTGACCCATGATTCAAGTGCATGTGTCAGTGCATCAATACCTGTATCTGCGGTAATGGCAGGAGGCATACCTTGCATAATAATGGGATCAAGCGCTGTTGCAAGTGGCACGACTTTGGGGTCGATCACTAAACTTTTCACATGCGTTCGATTGTCCGATAAAACGGCAGCAACAGTCACTTCAGAACCCGTCCCAGCAGTGGTTGGTATCACAAATAAGGGGAAGGCGGGTTTTCGAGCCTTCAATAGACCAACCAGTTGTTTGGGTGATCTGTTGTTCGCAGCGGCTAAAGCCAACACTTTCGACGTGTCTATGGTCGAACCACCACCCACAGCAAGTACACTATCAGATTTAGAGCTTTTAAAAAGCTGAATCCCTTTATCAACCACTTCAAAAGTCGGATCAGGTTTTACTTCGGAGAAAATGTTGACCTGAACAACTGCTTGTTCTAATTGACTTTGCAAAGGTTGAATGACACCAAGTTTGAGCAAGACTTCATCTGTCACAATCAGCACTTTTTTCATACCCAGTTGTTGGATGTTATTGCATAAATTTAAGGCTGAATTTGGTCCTGCAAATACCAACGGATGTGATACAGGCAATATATATGTGAGTGCTTGAACGGCTTTCAATTGTGCTTTTGCTTTAATTATTGTAGATAATTTAGCCATTTATAATTAACTCAATCCATGAATTATATTTTAGTTATAGGTTAAATAATATGCATTCACATTGGCGAAGTGAATCAACTCCAATGACGTATTATGCCAGCTATCTTTTTGCACTTGAGAATTTATTTGATGCTTTTGATCGTTAAATTTTAAGTAAGTGAGCTGAACGCCTTTAAGCACGCACTTTAAAAAATTCCTTGTGATGTTTGGTTGATTAAGCCAATGGAATGGCGTTTTTTTATACTTGATTTATCTGAAGTTTGTGGTAGAAATTTATTATGGATGACAAATATACAAATAAATCCACCATTTTATCGAGATGATAGGGATGATCATTGCATGGAAGATTTAAATAACATCGGGCGCTCGGATGACTTGCCTACACACGTACATTATCTTTTACATTGGGCGCAGAAATCTCCAAATAGAGCGTTCTTAATTCAACCTTTACCCACAGGCGAAGTGATCAAATTCACATGGCAACAGGTTGCGGATGAAGTAAAGCGCATGGCGGCTTATTTGCAAACCATGAATTTACCTCAGCATAGTCAAATTGCGATTTTGGGTAAAAATAGTGCGCATTGGATCATGGCGGATTTAGCAATTTGGATGTCAGGTCATGTCTCTGTTCCGCTGTATACAACTTTGAATGCTGATGGTACTAAGTACGTGCTTGATCATAGTGAAAGCAAAGTCCTTTTCATTGGCAAATTGGATGGTATTGGTGACAGTTGGAATGAAGTGAAAGGTATTCTTCCCAAAGACATGCCATGTATTCGATTACCACTTGCTCCTGATTATGATGCCATTACATGGGATGATGTGATTGCGCAAACACAGCCAACCACATCGCCTTATTTACCACAGGCTCAAGAGTTAGCTACCATTATTTATACGTCTGGCAGTACAGGATTACCAAAAGGTGTCATGCAAAGTTATGAGACCTTGTTGTCACCCGCATCTGAGTTAAAGGGAACTTTTGGGGTGACATCAGATGACCGTGCATTGTCTTATTTACCTTTAGCTCATGTTGCAGAACGCGTATTTATTCAATCATCCGTGATGATCTGTGGGTTTACCGTATATTTCGCAAATTCACTTGAAACGTTTATTGAAGATTTAAACCGAGCCAAACCCACCATTTTCTTCTCAGTGCCACGATTATGGACTAAGTTTTACTTAGGAATTAATGAAAAAATACCACCTAAAGTCCAAAATATCGTGTTTAAAATACCAGTTTTAGGTAATGCTTTTAAGAAAAAACTGCTGTCCAAACTGGGTCTTAACCATGTGCGATATGCGCTGACTGGGTCTGCACCTTTGCCAATCAATATCATTAAATGGTATCGAAGTTTAGGGCTTGAGCTACTTGAGGTTTATGGTATGACTGAAAACAGTGGCTATTCACATATTACCCGTTGGGGTGAATATTTAAGTGGATATGTGGGGCATGTGCAACCAGGCGTTGAATGCAAGATTGATGAAAATGGAGAGATCCTCGTCAAAAGTCCTGGCACGATGCTGGGGTACTATAAAAATCCTGAGAAGACCGCTGAAGATTTAACAGAAGATCGCTTTTTGCGAACAGGAGATATGGGAGAGATTGACTCAAGTGGTCGATTGAAAATCACAGGACGAGTTAAAGACATATTCAAAACCCAAAAAGGTAAATATGTCATGCCTGTACCGATTGAGCAGAAGATTGGTAATCATCAAATGATTGAATCTGTTTGTGTCGGAGGTGCCAGTCATAAGCAACCGATTGCATTTGTGATGTTGGCTGAAGAGATTCGTAATAAGCTTAAACAAGACAATAAGCGTGATGAAATTGAGGCGGCGCTCATTGCACTGAAAAGTCAGGTTAATGAAAAGCTAGAGGCACATGAAAAACTTGGATTCATTGTGGTGATTATGGATTTATGGACGATGGATAATGACATGCTTACACCAACGATGAAGATTAAGCGGAATAAGATTGAATCCAAATATGAACCGCTCATTGAGGCTTGGGTGGCGCAAAATAAAGAAGTGGTGTGGGAATCCTAAGTTATAAAATAAATCACTATTTAACTTCTTAGATTAGCTTTCTAAAAAACATTCAAATTACGAGCATCTAAGTATAAAAAGCCCTTATAGATAAGGGCTTTTTTATGGCATCACGATTTTAAAGCATGATTATTTTTCTAAATGACGTGCACCTTCAAGAATCATTCGGATCATGATCATGGTCTGTTCAGCAATTTCTTTACGTTCTTCAGTCGGCATATTGATGACTTTTGCACCCATATTAAACACCAGTTGAGTGATGGCTTTGGCAGCAACTTCAGGATAAATCATTTTATTGTTATTTAACTTTTCCAATCGAACTAAATCATCTCGAAGCTCGAGTTGGAAATAATTGAGTTGTTTTTCAACAGCTTCTTTATAAGATGCAGAGCCTGTATAACCTTCACGTAACAAAAGGCTTAGATAACCCTCATCGGCATCCAATTGTTCAATGAAAACCTCAACCGAGCTTCGAACAATACTGGATTTCTTTGAAGCTTTAAGTCGTGCTTGAAGCAAAATCTGACGTAGTACGGTAGCAGAGCGGTCAATCAGCTCGATCGCAAGCTCATCTATATCCTTAAAATGCCGATAAAAACTATTCGGTGCAATTCCAGCTTCACGTGCAACTTCACGTAAACTTAAGGATGCGATACTTTTTTGTGGCCCGATTAATTTAAGTGCTGCTTGAAATAATTCATCTTTGGTAATCGTCGCTTTTCTTCCAACTGATCGAACTTGAGTGCGTTGTTCAGGCACTGGTCGTAATTCTTGAGTGATTTCAATATCTGTAAAAATGGAAGAATGACTCATAAATATCAAGCATATAGATTTATATCACCATTATAGCAACCTGCTCTGCATAGGGGAATGACAACTTATACAAAGCTTCACTATACAAATATATATACATCTGTATAATAATTATTAAACCGCAACAAAGTGAGTGGAAAATGCAAGCTGTAACAAATCGAAAAACCGTTATTGATTCTATAGTTGAATCAGTTTTTGATCGTCATGCTGCAAATTTCTGGTTGCAAAAGCTCAATCCACTTTGGTCGGTAAATCAATCTTTAGGAAAGATTGTTAGCAAACAAGTAAATGGTGCAGATACAGTTAGTTTAACCATTCAAACCAATAAAAACTTTAAGAAAGCGCAAGCAGGCCAGCATCATCCCGTGATCATTCAAAGCAATGGTCGCTTATATGAGCGTACATATAGCTTGACCCAAGTCGATGATCAGCATGTGTTATTAACAGCCAAAAAAGTCGCGGATGGTGTGGTAAGCAATTGGTTGGTGAATGATTCAAAAGTTGGAGACATGATTGAATTTGGTCTGCCGTATGGTGATATGACGATTCAAGCTGACGCTCAACCGCTTATCTTATTGGCAGCGGGAAGTGGGATTACCCCGATGTACAGTTTGCTCAAAGATCTATTGAAAACAGATTCAAATCGCTCAGTAATATTGATGTATTGGGTGAAAACTCAAGCAGATGTTGCGTTTAAAGCAGAGCTAGAGCAATGGGCTCAGCAACATAAAAATTTTGAATTAAAACTATTCTACACCCAAGCTGAACATGCCGATGAACGCATTAACAAACAACATGCAGCACACATTGAACATTTAGCAACTGCGACTGTTTATGCATGTGGACCTTCAGGTTTTGTTCATTCAGCTGAAGAAGTTTTTGCTCAGGCGGCAACCTTTAAAAGTGAAGCATTTAGTTTAACTCCGATCATTTCAGATGAGGTCGGGTTTATCAATGTCACGTTGACGCAGTCTCAAAAGACGATTTCGATTCCAAAAGGGCAATCGATTTTAGTGAGCTTGGAACAACAAAATATTAAACCGACACACGGTTGTCGTATGGGCATTTGTAATAAATGTGCATGTAATAAAGCGCAGGGTTCAACCAAAAACCTTGTGAATGGCGCTGAAAATAACGAGCCGGGGAACCTGCTTAAAATTTGCGTAAATTCAGCACAAACTGACCTGATTATTGATCTATAAGCGAGTACATTTATGAACATGCCAGTTCAATTACAGTATTTTAAAAATCCTAAAAACCGTGAGCTTACTGAGTCTCAGTTGAATGAACTTGCGCGTGAGCTCGATGCCATTAAACAAGAAGTGTTGGATGATATTGGTGAGAAAGATGCCAAATACATTAAACGTGTTTATGCCGCGATTCGTTATAGTTCAATTTTAGGTCGTGCATGCTTATTTGCAGGATGGTTCCCGCCAGCTTGGGTTTTAGGAACAGGTTTACTTGGTTTTGCTAAAATCATGGAAAACATGGAATTAGGTCATAATGTCATGCATGGTCAATATGACTGGATGAATGATCCTAAGTTCAAAGGTACAACCTATGAGTGGGATATCGTAGGGACGGCAGCAGATTGGCGTCAAACTCATAATTATAAACATCATACGTATACCAATATTAAGGGTATGGATGATGACATCGGTTATGGCATTATCCGTTTGTTCCCAGAGCAACGTTGGAAAAAAGGATATTTGTTGCAACCGCTTTATAGCGTTCCATTTTGCTTATTATTCCAATGGGGTGTGGCGATTCAAAACCTTGAAATTGGTAAACGTCTAAAGGGGCGTATGACCAAAGAAGAATTCCAAGAACGTTTAACACCGATGAAAAAGAAAATCGGCAAGCAACTGTTTAAAGACTATGTATTCTTTCCTTTAATTGCGGGTCCTGCGGCACTGCCTGTGTTCTTAGGTAATTTGGCTGCCAATGGTATTCGAAATATTTGGACCTTTAGTATTATTTTCTGCGGTCACTTCACTAAAGATGTTGAAGTTTTTCCAAAGTCTGTATTAGAAAATGAATCTCGTGGTCATTGGTACATGCGTCAAATTCGTGGGTCATCAAACTTAACGGGCTCAGAAGCATTTCATATTCTAACGGGTCATTTGAGTCATCAAATTGAGCATCACTTATATCCAGATATTCCTGCACGTCGCTACCGTCAAATGGGTCCAAAAGTGAAAGCTGTTTGTGAAAAATATGGTTTGAACTATAACAATGCAAGCTTGGTGAAACAGTATGGTCAAGTGCTTGGGCGTATTGTGAAATATGCCTTTCCATTCAAAAAGTGAAAATCTGATTTTTCAGTTCAATCCTGACTTAAGCTGACCAAATAAAAAAGCCATTCATGTGAATGGCTTTTTTATTTATTAGAGGAAAAAGATATCTGAATAATGATGGAGTGCTTATTTAAGTTGAATCGAGCCGTTCGCATTCACTGTAATTTTAGACTCGCCCGCAGCCATATTTTGCGAGTCAGCAGCTTCAGCACCTGAAAATTTTGCCATAGATGCACGCATCATCACAGGTTGAGGATAACTATTATTGGTATTAAAGTTGAGTGAAACAAGGTTGTAACTTGATTTGTTCCAAGCTTGACTTAAGATTTGCGCACGTTGTTGGAAGTTTTTAGAGGCTTCAGTCATGAGTTCATTTTCCACTTTCTTACGCTGTGCATCTGAAACCGTGAAATTGATTGATTGAGTTTGAAAGTTTTGCTGTAATTCACTGACCAATTGGCTTGCTGCTTTAAAGTCAGTGCTTTCGATATTAATTTCAGCACGACCGCGCCATTCTTTTAATTTTGTAGAATCATTGTCATAGACTGGATAAGTGGTTTGAGAGCCGGTTTCGACTTTGACTTGCGGATATTTTTTTGCAACGTTTAATGCTTGGTTCATCAACTGCGTGATTTGAGCAGACAATTCAGCAGGCTGTTTGTGACTTTTTTCAATAAATAAAACAGCATGCATTTCGTCGTTCGACACTTGGCGAGTGGCTTCAGCTTGGAAATTTAGAATATTATATTTCAGTGCATCATCTGCCATGCTTAAAGTGCTTGCACCCAATACCAATAATGCTGTTGCGAATTGTTTTATATTCATTTAGTTGCTCTTCTATCTGCCCCGAATTGATCATTTGATACTAATACGAATGTGTGTAGAAATAATGTTTTTTTTGGCAAGTATTATATCGCGCTGTAATTTCGTCTTTATTTCATACACATGGAATACTTTAAGACTTAGGTCGGGTTAATTCATTGAAGTTAATACGTTTTAATGGTGATATAAAATCTGAAGACAGTCATTTAAATTTTGATTGTTTTTTGAGTGGTATTGTGCTGATTGAAGCAAATACTCTGCTTTTAGAGGGCGTCGAATAGTCTAAAGATGGATTAAATTTATAGCTTTAAAGTTGTTATAATGAATGATCAAAATAAAAAAATATTAATTATTATAAGGTTATAAGATTTTAATTTTGATCAATAATAGCTTAAGACTATTGTTATAAATAAAATAAGTATTGGCATATCCTTTCAGTTTTTCTCATCCTAGCTCACATCAGAGATGACTCTATCTCTAAAAGATTTTGAAGCTTATTGGATTGGCTTTTCTATAAAGCTGATCAGTATAGCTTCAATTCCATCGTCACATGAAGTTGAAGGAAGTCTTGATGTCTAATTCTGCTGTGGTTGAATCAGTTGCACAAGCGTTACGTACTGCTGAATTAACACAAACTGCGATCTCTCCAATCCGTCCTGCATTGGGCGGTGAAGCTGCGAACGTCGATATTGCATACGCTGTTCAAGAAGTGAATACAGCACGTGCATTAACAGAAGGTCGTCGTTTAGTGGGTCGTAAAATTGGTTTGACCTCTAAAGTTGTTCAAGCACAGCTTGGCGTAGATCAACCTGACTTCGGTATGCTCTTTGCTGATATGGCGTATGGCGATGGTGAAGCAATTCCAGCGGGTCTTTTAATCCAACCTAAAGTTGAAGCTGAAATTGCATTGGTCATCAATCAAGATTTAACCAAAGAAAAGCATACTTTTGCAGACATCATCAGTGCGACTGAATACGCACTTCCTGCAATTGAAGTCGTGGATAGCCGTATTGAAAACTGGAAAATCAGTTTGATCGATACCGTTGCTGACAATGCTTCTTCTGCTGCTTTTGTTTTGGGTTCTAAACCTGTAAAACTCGACAACCTTGATCTTGTCAATTGCAAAATGATCATGACCCGTGGTAAAGACGTCGTGTCTCAAGGTGTAGGTAAAGCATGCTTGGCGAATCCATTGAACGCAGCAGTTTGGTTGGCTGATGAAATGGTTCGTCGTGGTCGTCCATTGTTGGCAGGTGACATTATTTTAACGGGTGCTTTAGGTCCAATGGTTGTTGCTCAACCAGGTGATGAATTTAAAGTTGAAATCGAAGGTTTCGGTTCTGTGACAGCTGCGTTCGCTGCTGAATAAGGGAAGACGAGAGAGTACATTCATGAAAAAGATTAAATGTGCAATGATCGGTCCGGGTAACATCGGTACTGATTTGCTTTACAAGTTACAACGTAGCGAATGGTTAGAGCCAGTCTGGATGGTGGGGATTGACCCAACGTCTGAAGGTCTTGCTCGCGCGGCAAAAATGGGTTTGAAAACCACTGCGGAAGGTGTAGATGGTCTTCTTCCTCACGTGATTGCAGATGACATTAAAATTGCATTTGATGCAACCTCTGCATATGTACATGCTGAAAACAGCCGCAAGTTAAATGAACTTGGCGTGCTCATGATTGACTTAACACCTGCTGCAATTGGTCCATTCTGCGTACCACCAGTAAACTTAGAAGCATTGCTTGCGGCTGGCGAAGTGCCAAACGTAAACATGGTGACATGTGGTGGTCAGGCAACGATTCCTATGGTTGCTGCAGTTTCTCGTGTTCAACCTGTTGAATACGGTGAGATCATTGCAACTGTATCGACTAAATCAGTTGGTCCTGGTACACGTAAAAACATTGATGAATTTACACGTACAACTGCGGGTGCAATTGAGAAAGTGGGTGGCGCGAAACAAGGTAAAGCGATCATCATCATCAACCCTGCTGAGCCACCATTAATGATGCGTGACACAGTACATTGTTTAGTTGAAGGTGAGCCAGATCAAGCTGCGATCACTGAATCTGTACATGCGATGATTAAAGAAGTTCAAAAATATGTACCAGGTTACAAGCTTGTAAATGGTCCTGTATTTGATGGCAACCGTGTGTCAATTTACTTAGAAGTTGAAGGTTTGGGCGATTTCCTACCGAAATACGCAGGTAACCTTGACATTATGACTGCTGCTGCTGCACGTACTGCAGAAATGTTTGCAGAACACGTATTTAATAAAGACGCTTAAGGAGCAATCACATGTCTAAGATTATTGTTCATGATATGACTTTGCGTGATGGTATGCACCCACAGCGCCATCAAACCACTGTTGAGCAAATGATTGCAATTTCAACAGCACTTGATGATGCAGGCGTACCTTTAATCGAAGTTACACATGGTGACGGCCTTGGCGGTTCATCAGTCAACTACGGTTTTGCTGCCGCAACTGATGAAGAGTACTTAACTGCTGTTGTGCCACGTATGAAGAATGCAAAAGTATCTGCATTACTTTTACCTGGTATCGGTACGGTCGACCATTTAAAAATGGCGCACGAAATCGGTGTTTCTACGATTCGTGTTGCGACGCATTGTACTGAAGCGGATTGTTCTGAACAGCACATCACAGCTGCACGTAAATTAGATATGGACACTGTGGGCTTCTTAATGTTGGCTCACATGGCATCTCCTGAAAAATTGCTTGAAGAAGCTCAGAAGATGGTTGCCTATGGTGCAAACTGTATCTATGTAACTGACTCTGCAGGTTATATGTTGCCACAAGACGTGAAAGACCGTGTGGGTCACTTACGTCAACACTTAGATTCAAGCATTGAGCTTGGTTTCCACGGTCACCACAACTTAGGTATGGGTGTTGCTAACACTGTTGCTGCTGTTGAAGCGGGTGCGATCCGTGTTGACTTAGCATCTGCGGGTCTTGGTGCTGGTGCAGGTAATACACCGCTTGAATTGTTCATCGCTGTTGCGAATCGTATGGGTATGGACACTGGCGTTGACTTGTTCAAAGTACAAGACGTTGCGGAAGACTTAGTGATTCCAATGATGTTAAACCCAATTCGTGCAGACCGTGATGCGGCAACTTTAGGTTATGCAGGTGTTTACTCATCATTCTTGTTATTTGCTAAACGCGCAGAAGCGAAATATGGCGTATCTGCTCGTGAAATCTTAATGGAATTGGGTCGTCGTGGTACTGTTGGCGGTCAAGAAGACATGATTGAAGATTTAGCATTAACGATGTCTAAAGCACGCGAATCACAAGCTTAATTGTAGATTAAGTTTTGATGCAAAAAAGCACCCAATCGGGTGCTTTTTTATTTTGGATTTGATGTGAATTTTCAGATTCGGTATGAGATTCATAGTTTTAGATATACATAAAAACGCTGTCTTAAATCTTAGAAACGATTACTGATTCTGTAAATGATTATGGCTCTCAAAGTGATTCAAACATAAAAACACTTAAACAAGATGATCTATATTTAATATTGATTTTTAAACTAGATAAGTTTTTGAAAATTAATAAATATTTTTAAGTTTCTAGATTTTCAAACCAAATAAAATAAGCCAAAAAAACAATTAATTAAAATCAGCTTTATTCATTGAATGATTTCTAAGTGGAATTTTTAAGACTGTGGTCTGATTTTTTTCGTTTCTTATTTTAAGCAATATGCAGACCTAAGTTAATTTTCCATATTAGGGATACAGCCATGCGTCGTCAAAACTTATGGATAGCAATGATTGCTACAACTGCAACACTAGGGACAGCTGCAACACATGCAGATTTTATTGATGACAGTAATGTGCAACTTAAATTTAAAAATTTCTATTTGGATCGTGAATACGATCATGAAGCAGGGCGAAGCGTTACTCCAGGTTATGGTAACTGGACGCAAGCTGTCACTTTAGATGCTAAGTCTGGCTATCATGATATTGGTGCAGGCATTCAGGTTGGTGCTGATATCCTTGCTCAATACGCAGTTAGTTTGAAAGCCAATGGCAATGATATACACATGCCATTTGATGCTGCTGAAGGTCAATCCGAGCGTGATAATGCTAAATTGGGAGCAACTTTAAAAGTTAAAGTGTCTGAGACAGAACTGAAAGTGGGTGATTTATTGCCGATGTCTCCAGTCATATTTTTTGACCCATCACGCCAGTTATTAACGACGTATAGTGGTGCATGGTTAGAATCTAAAGATATTAAAAATACAAAACTGACTTTGGCCTATATTGATGGCATTAATGCGCGTTATGATAATCAATATCAAAACTTAACTTTGTTCCCGCAGAATGACTTTGCTAAAGCAGAAGCCGCGAACAAGTCTACTGATGACGGTATGTATATTTTGGGTGTTGATCACCAGTTCACACCAAAAATCGGTGGTAGCTATTGGTATGCAGATGTTACCAATATCTATCAACAACATTATGTTGCTGCAAACTTCAAAACGAATTTAACTGAAAAAACAAAGTTAGATACGCATGTTCGTTACTTTGATAACAGTGAATCAGGTGACAAACTTTATGGGAACATTGATAGCCAAGCGGTATCAGCTGGTGCAAAAATGAACCATGGTATGCATACTGTTCAACTCGGTTACCAAGAAATGTTTGGTGATCATGGTAGTGAAGCCACGATGTTCCCAACATTGGGTGGTTGGGTGCCACAACCTTACTTAGACAACTGGTCAGTAGCGAGTTTCATTCGTAAAGATGAGCGTTCTTGGAGTTTGGGCTATACCTATAATCTTAAAGATGCTGGAATTTCAGGTTTAACCGCAACTGTGCGTCATTTCCGTGGCGATAATATTGATATGGGTGTGGGTCAACCTGAAGGTAAAGAAAATGAAAACAACGTGATTATTAATTATGTTGTGCCTGAAGGTAAGTTGAAAGGCTTAGGCTTCAACTATATGTTCATTGATACGAACTATAGCTTTGGCAATGACCTGCAAGAACATCGTATTGCAACGACCTATAGCTATAAATTCTAGTGGTTAAATTAGGGTGAACCTTAGGTTCACCCTAATTGCTATTCTTTTAAATTAAAAAACTATATTAAACAATAGTTTAAATTATTGTTTTAAAGTTGTTTGCTATCGTAATAATGTATCAGTTTGATTGGGCTGAACAGTTAATATAAGCGTGTAAAAGATCATTTTTGATGAGTCAACTTGTCGTTGAATTCTGTAAATGAGATGGATGCGTAAGCAAAAGACTTAAGAGGACTATTATGAGCACTGTTCAAATCCCTGAATACACAACCGATCCGTTCTTTGGCTTAGAAGACAAATGGATTGAAACAGCAGAAGGCGAGTTGACGCATTACCATGAAATTGGTGAAGGTACGCCAATCTTATTTTTACATGGTTCAGGTACGGGTGTATCTGCAGCTGCGAACTGGTGGTTAAACCTTCCGCAAATTGGTGAGCAAGCACGTTGTATCGCGATTGATACGATTGGTTATGGCCAAACAGTTGTCGCTCCGAATACTGCATATGGTATCCGTGCTTGGGTTGATCACGCGGTACGTACCTTAGATGCTTTGGGTATCGAGAAGACTTGGTTGGTGGGTAACTCTTTAGGTGGTTGGTTAGCTTTCCAAATGGCGATTGATTATCCAGAACGTATTTTGGGTATCGTGTCTATGGGTACAGGCGGTGCAGTACAAACTGCTGCGCTTAAAGCGCATGCAAACCCAGTGTTGACTGTTGAAGGGGTTAAAAAGACACTTTCTATGTTTGTGGTCAACAAAGACTTGATTACAGATGAACTTGTGAAAGTTCGTTATGAATCAGCTGCAAATGACTACGCATCAAATCGTTTGATGGATGTTGTTGGTGCACGTGACCGTGACCGTTTTGAATTCCCACTCGACTTTGAAAAAATGAAAGACATTACCGTACCTGTATTGTTGATTCACGGTACTCAAGATGTGGTGATTCCAGTGTCGCGTACTTGGGATATCTTAAATGTTGTACCCAATGCTGATGCTCACATTTTTAGTCAATGTGGTCACTGGTCTCAAGTTGAAAAAGCTGACGAATTTAACACAGTGATTAAAAACTACCTTGCTGTACATGGCGTAAAATAATACGGTGATAATGTAAAAAAAAGGATGGTTTACCCATCCTTTTTTTTAACCTTTAAGAATCAAGTAGGTGAGTTATTGATAATCAGTATTGTTTGTAGGGTTGTATGTAATCACTGAATAAAATATAGGTATGTTTATAAATGATTTTACAAGAAAAAAAAGCCTAAAATTGCATTAGACTTAAGTTGTATGACGGGGATTTGTTGAGCAAATTTGAGTATTTTTCCAATTAAATTACTCTGAATAAAGTGCTATTTCGTGATAGTTTTTACTCAAAAATAATTAGACTAAAGTCTAAGGATAAATTCAGAAATATCACCTATAAATTTGAGAAATACATCGCCATCGTATCTACTAGTCATAGCGATGTATGAAAATTAATCTAAAAATGAGCTTAAACGCGGTTGATATCTAAATAAAATACGCCGCTGAGCAAGTCCATAAATTTGTGTACACCTATTGAATCTGAGTTTTTTCTATAGCTTGCATAGAGATCGATAGAGGGTAATTCGACATCAAGCGGGCGAATAACCGTATTGCTCATGGTGAGTGGAGCAATATAGCCGGGCAGTAATGTACAGCCTAGATTCATGCCAATTGAGTTAATGTTAAATAGGATGTTATCTGCAGTTTGGACGATATTTAAGCGGATATCATGCTTTTTGGCGAAATCTAATATGGTTCTATTTAAGGTTTTAGATTGCAATTCAGAAGGGATAATAAAGTCGATACCATCCAGCTCTTTGACTGGAATGCGTTCATATTTTGCCAAAGGGTGATCTTTGGGTAGTAAGAAGATCAGGGGTTCACGTAGCACAAATTGGCTCTCAATTTCATCACTAAACAGACTTTGACGCGTAAAAGCGATATCTATCTCACCTTTTTGGAGCAATTTCGACTGTTCTGAGTTATTTAAGCTGAGTAATTCAATTTTTAAATCTTCATTTTGAACGCGTAAATTTGGCAGGACATAAGGAAAGATTTTCATTTCTACCACAGGAACAAAGCCAATGCGGAGGAGTTGTTGTTTCGCTTTGGCAACTTGACGCGCCATAGCGACAGCTTTATCTGCTTGAGCAAGGGTTAAACGTGCTTGCTCTAAAAAGATATGACCTTCTTCAGTGAGTTCTACCTTTCGTTTTGTACGATAAAGCAATGGAACACCAATCTCAGTTTCCAAATCTTTAATTTGCTGGCTGAGCGAGGGCTGTGCTGTGTAGAGACGAAGTGCAGCTTTGGTGAAGTTAAGTTCTTCAGCAACTGCAATGAAGTAACGAAGATGACGTAGTTCCATATAACCTTCCAAAGATTGATTCATACAAAGTCTTAATATGATCCGCGTGCAGTATAGTTCAGAATCAATTCATCAGAGAAGAGTGGGCTCTATGCCTTTGTAATTAAGGGTGGGTGATTAAAAGTGGATTTATCACCTATTTTAAAACCTATTGATTAATTGCTAAAAGATATTGATTCAAACAAAAAAAATATTTCCCCAAAACGCCATCAAAATCCATCATCGTCGACAAGTTGAGTCTATTGAATTTGTGTCTTATCCAGTCACAGGAGAGCATTTCATGAGTGGAAAAATTGATGTGCGCGAAATCGACGCTTTAGTCGATGCACAAAATGGACGTATCACGCCATCTATTTATACAGATCCTGATATCTATGAATTAGAACTTGAGCGTGTTTTTGGTCGTACTTGGTTGTTTTTATGCCATGAAAGCCAAATTCCTAAGGCTGGTGACTTCTTCAATACCTACATGGGCGAAGATCCAATTATCGTTGTTCGTCAAAAAGATGGTTCGATCAAAGGTTTACTCAACCAATGTCGTCACCGTTCTATGCGTGTAAGTTTTGCAGACTGTGGTAATACACGTGCGTTTACTTGCCCATACCACGGTTGGTCTTACGGTACAGACGGCTCACTTAAAGATATTCCATTAGAAGATCGTGCATTCCCACAAGGTGCATGTAAAGAAGAGTGGAGCTTAATCGAAGTTAACCGCGTTAAATCGTATAAAGGTTTAATCTTTGGTTGCTGGGATGAGACTACACCTGATCTAGAAGAATACATGGGTGATATCGCTTGGTACTTAGACGGCGTATTAGATCGTCGTCCAGGTGGTACTGAGATCATCGGTGGTGTTCATAAGTGGGAAATCGAATGTAACTGGAAATTTGCAGCTGAACAGTTTGCATCTGACCAATACCACGCATTGTTCTCTCATGCATCTGCGATCCAAGTATTGGGCGCAAAACCAGATGACGACTCTACGAAGAAATTAGGTGCTGCACAAACTGCACGTCCAGTATGGGAAACTGCAAAAGACGCAATCCAATACGGCGCGCGTGGTCACGGTTCAGGCTTCTTCTTCACAGAAAAACCAGATGCAAACGTATGGGTTGATGGCGAAGTTGCAAACTACTTCCGCGAAACTTACGAAGAAGCGAAAGAGCGTCTTGGTGAAATCCGTGCGTTACGTCTTGCAGGTCACAACACCATGTTCCCAACATTGTCTTGGTTGAACGGTACAGCAACACTTCGCGTATGGCATCCACGTGGTCCAAACAAAACTGAAGTATGGGCATTCTGTATTGCCGATGCTGAAGCGTCTCAAGAAGTGAAAGAAGCGTTTGAACGTTCTGCAACGCGCGCATTTGGTCCTGCTGGTTTCCTAGAGCAAGATGACTCTGAGAACTGGGTAGAGATTCAAAAAGTTCTACGTGGTTATAAAGCACGTAAAAACCCACTCATTATGGAAATGGGTATGGGTCAAGAAAAAGTTCGTGAAGATGGCATTCCTGGTATCACAAACTATATCTTCTCTGAAACAGCAGCGCGTGGTTTATACCGTCGCTGGGCTGACTTACTCATCCATGAAAAATGGGAAGATGTAGAAAAAGCGGCTGACGAATACGAAAAGGAGATGATGAAATGAGCCAAATTAGTTTAGAACTTCATCATCAAATTAGCCAATTTATGTACCGTGAAGCAAAAATGCTTGACGATTGGCAGTTCCGTCCTTGGTTAGATGTACTTGCAGAAGATATTTCTTATACGCTACGTACCACACCAAATGTACAAACGCGTGACCGTCGTCGTAATCTTGAATTACCGACAACTTGGGTGTTTAACGACAACAAAGATTTGTTAGAACGCCGTGTTGCACGTTTAGAAACAGGTATGGCGTGGGCTGAAGAGCCTCCATCACGTACTACTCACATGGTGTCAAACATCATCGTTGAAGCAACTGAAGTTGAAGGCGAATACGATGTGCATTTGACGTATTTGTTGTATCGCACACAGAAAGAGAAAGATGTCACAATCTACTGTGGTAAGCGCCATGACAAAGTACGTAAAGTTGATACAGAGCAAGGCTTTGAAATCTTCCAACGTCAAATTATTTTAGACCAAGTGACTTACAGTTCACATAACCTGAGCGTGTTCTTCTAATGAATAAAATTTTTGTATGTCAAGTTGATGACTTAGATGAAGGCGAAGCATTGAAAGTAGATTGTGGCGTGAATGGTATTGAAGCGCTTGCAGTGTTCAACAATGGTGGTGAATTTTTCGCTATGAACGACCGTTGTTCACATGGTAATGCATCCATGTCAGAAGGCTACTTGGAAGATGATGGTACAGTTGAATGTCCATTACACTCAGCACGTTTCTGCTTGAAAACAGGTGAAGCACTTTGCTTACCTGCAACTGATCCAATCCAAACTTTCCCAGTGATTGTTGAAGATGGTCAGTTATTCGTAGAAATGGCGGGAGAGTAAGCATGGGCTGGCTACAAGGCGAAGTTGCACTCATCACTGGCGGTGGTTCGGGTTTAGGTTGGGCTTTGGTTGAGCGTTTTTTAGAAGAAGGTGCACAGGTTGCGGTTCTTCAACGTTCACAAGATAAAGTTGATGCTTTAAATGAACATTTTGGTGGTCGTGTATTGGCTATCGCTGGTGATGTAGCTTGCTATGCAGACAACGTCCGTGCTGTTCAAGCGACTGTTGAACGTTTTGGTAAGTTAGATTGTTTTATCGGTAATGCAGGGATCTGGGATCACTATGCAGATATCGTGAGCATGTCTGGCGAACAACTTGAAAAAGCATTTGATGAGATCATGGGCATTAACACCAAGGCATTTATCTTGGGTGCTAAGGCTGCGTTAGATGAGTTGGTTAAATCTGAAGGTTCAATCATCTTCACATTGTCTAACTCAGCGCTTTATTCTTCTGGTGGTGGTCCAATTTATACTGCATCTAAACATGCAGGCGTGGGCATCATGAAAGAGTTGGCATATGAACTTGCACCCAAAGTGCGTGTCAATGCTGTTGCGCCATCTGCAATGAATGTGAACATCAAAGGTGCTGCGTCATTGGGTCAAGATAAACTGGGTCTTTTAGATGCACGTGATCCTGAGAAAATTGCGCGTGGAATGCCACTCGACTTTTTACCTGAACCTGAAGATATGACAGGTTCATACGTGTTATTGGCATCTCGTGCCAATAACCGTCCACTGACAGGTGTTTTAATTAATGCTGAATGTGGTTTAGGTATTCGTGGTTTACGTCAGCCTCGCGCAGGATACTTTGACCAATAAAAAATTTAGTCTAACTCAAATAGACTGATCGGCAGCCTGTTCTAGGCTGCCTTCCTTTTAAGGAGTCTCTCATGGCCGTTAAACTCATTTGTGCATCGCACAGTCCGTTAATGGAATTTGCTTCACCTCAAGATCAATCTCAAGAGCAAAAAGTGCGTAGCGCTTTTGAACATTTATCTGCTGAAGTAAAAGCTTACGACCCAACCCTCATCATTACTTTCGGTCCAGACCATTTTAATGGTTTCTTCTACGATCTTATGCCAAGTTTTTGCGTGGGTATCCGTGCAACAGCGGCAGGTGATTGGGACTATGGTAAAGAAAATAACAACATCGATGTACCTGAAGAAACTGCACTTTCTTTAGTTCGTCGTGTGTTAGATGAAGGGGTTGATGTTGCATACTCTTATCGTATGCAAGCCGATCATGGTGTGACTCAACCCTTACATTTCTTATGTGATGGCAAGCTTGATCGTTATCCAACGATTCCCATCTTTATTAATGGTGCTGCAGCACCCATGCCAACCACCAAGCGTACCATTGCTTTAGGTCGTGCTGTAGGTCAGTTCATCAAGTCTTTAAACCTTGAAAATGAGCGTGTCCTTGTATTGGGTACAGGGGGGCTTTCTCATGATCCACCGACACCACAAATGGGTTCAGTGCCACCTGAAGTGGAAGAATTCTTGATTGCAGGTCGTAATCCGACTGAGGAAGCACGTAACGCACGTCAAGCGAAAATCATTGCAGTCGGTCAAAAGCTCGCTGCAGGTGATACGTCGGTTGCTGTACCACTGAGTCCTGAGTGGGATATCGCATTGCTTGAGACATTCAAAAATGCTGATTTTGCAGCCATGGAAGCCATGACTGAAGCAGAAATTCGTCGTGATGGTGGTCGTGGTGGTCAAGAAGTGCGTTCATGGATGGCGGCCTTTGCTGCACTGAGCGAAATAGGTGAATACGAAATGACAACGCACTGCTATGAAGATATCAGTGAGTGGATTGCGGGCTTTGGCATCGTCTCTGCAGAGTTAAAAGGTTAATAACATGAACAATGTAAACAACATCGTGATCGTTGGTGCGGGCCAAGCAGGTGCGAGCGCAATTTTAGAACTTCGTGGCAATAAATACGAAGGTAAAATTACATTGATTGGTGATGAAACGCATCTTCCTTATGAGCGTCCACCATTATCAAAAGATGTGATTCTAAAACCTTCCGACACCAAAATCGAAATTTTATCGGAACAGAAATTAGCTGATCTAGGTGTAGAAACCATTCGTGGAAATGGCGTTGCGAAAATCAATGCAGAAGCGAAAACTGTTGAACTTCTTAACGGCGATGTTGTTGCATACGACAAATTATTAATTGCAACGGGTGGTGCAGCACGTCGTTTACCCAACTTTGATGCTTTGGGTAAACACGTTTATACACTACGCAACCTTGAAGATTCACAAGCGTTGGTTCCTGTACTTCAAGCGGGTCAACGAATCATCCTCATCGGTGGTGGGGTAATTGGTCTTGAGCTTGCATCATCTGCACGTTTCAAAGACTGTATCGTGACTGTCATTGAAATGGGTCCAATGGTAATGGGTCGTTCATCTCCACGCATCTTGAGCGAATTCTTGCTTGAACAGCAAAAGTTAGCAGGAGTTGATGTTCGTCTTTCTACCTCTATTGCAGATTGTCGCCTTGAACAAAATCAGGACGGCGAAGAAATTGTCATCACTTTAGCGGATGGTGAAGAACTCCGTGCTGATGCCGTGGTTTATGGCATCGGTATTGTGCCGAATGCACAATTGGCTGTAGACGCTGGTTTAGATGTTGATTTTGCGATCAAAGTGAACGAAAACTGCCAAACGTCTAATGCGGATATTTATGCAGCGGGTGATGTAGCCACTCAACTTCGTGACTGTGGTAACCATCGCCGTGTTGAAACGTGGGAAAATGCAAACTTACAAGCAGGCATCTTCGCACGTCACGTGATGGGTGTAGAACATCCAGCTGTAAACCCAGCTTGGTTCTGGACAGATCAGTTTGATATTAATTATCAGTTTGTTGGCGATATGGCAGCAAGCGATTGGCAAGTTCGAGGTGAGATCAAGCCTGAACTTCGTGCAGAGTCATCTTTTGTATTGTTTGGTATCACTAACGGTATTATCGTGGGTGGGATCACTGTGAATGCGGCCAAAGAAATGCGTCATCTTAAAAAGTTGATTAGCAAGCAAGCGCCTTTTGAAGCAGATAAATATTTAGATTTAACGCAAGATTTACGTAAAATTGTGAAATAATCTGATTAAGTAATAACGGAACAGACCTCAGGCAACTCAGGTCTGTTTTTGTATTTACAATATTTAATTTCAAATACTAATATTTAAATTTATTAAAGATCAACCGCTTTGAATCAGGCTAATTGCCCTAAGTAACAGAGAACGCTATGAATTCATCTTCCTTACCCGTGACCGCAAGTATTTATGCGTTATTGGTGTTGATTTGGGCAGCAACACCTTTGGCAATCGTCTGGAGTGTGGCTGAAATCCATCCGATGTGGGTGCTGATCATTCGTTACTTTGGTGCATCGATCATTGCTTTATTTTTACTCAAAATCATGCGCGATCCTTTGCCATTTGATCAAACGTCAATGAAAAGCTATTTGGCGGGAAGTTTAAACCTGATTGGTGCGCAACTGTTTATTTATCTAGCAGCAAACTATTTAACCTCAGGATTGATGGCGCTCATTTTCGGGTTTTCACCTTTGATCGCTGGCTTGATCGGTCATGTGATTTTAAAAACACACAAGCTCACCTTAATACAATGGACTGGCATGGCTGTCGCTGTGCTTGGACTGAGTTTCGTGTTTGCTGAATCTGCAGATGCTAAAGTGAATCCGTGGGGGATTGTACTCATGCTGATTAGTATGATTTCTTATATCAGCTCGATTTTTTGGGTGAAACAAATTAATGCACCTTTAAGTCCAATGTCTCAAGCCACAGGGTCTTTAATTTTATCTGCGCTTGGTTCATTGTTGATCATTCCGTTTATTTGGCAACATATTCCAACAGCATTGCCAAGTACCCAAGCGATGATGGGTTTCTTGTTTACCATGATCATGTCTTCGATTGTTGCGATGCTCTGCTATTTCTGGCTAATCCGCCGTTTAGCGGCTTCAACAGTATCTTTGAGTAATGTGATGACACCTGTGATTGCTTTAGTGCTTGGTGCTACCTTAAATAATGAAGTGATTCATGGAATTGCATTTATCGGTGTTGCAGTGGTGATGATGGGACTCATGATGTATTTTAATCAAGAATTGCGTAAATTAATCAAGGGCTGATTTTATTACCTGATATTTAAATATCGCTTTTGATCACTGTTGATGATTGTTTAAGTGCCCAAAACAATCAGATCTCACATACAAAAAATAAAATGTATGAGAGGTTTAACAGTAAGCCTGTAAGAATGATGGATTAATTACAAAAAGTAGCGTTCAAGCCAATGTATTTTTTTTAATATTGCTTCATGCTGTATCCGTAGTATTTAGTTGTTTTTCTGCAAATATTTGCGTGAATTTTGACATAACAAAATGCGCTGATAAATTGAAAATAAGCTAATTATTCACAGTAAAGAACGAATAGTGTACAAGTTTCCATTTTGTCACATTATTATTTTAGAATAAGGGCGTGAAAACGATAGAAAGCTGTTTATTTTATTTCAAAATTCGTTATCATCCGCCCTCTGGTTATGATGAATAAACTATCGTCTAATTGGAATCTATAAAGCACCGAGTCAAAGGACCGCAAGTCACCCGACTTATTTCTTTCAACCCATATCAGAGATGGTAATTCGATATGAGCGTTTCTTCTGTAAATCCTGCCCCTAATTCTACTAACGAATACTATTTAACTCGCCAAAGTCAAATGGAATCGAATGTTCGTAGCTATCCACGTAAATTACCGTTGGCAATAGCAAAAGCTTTAGGATGCTGGGTTACTGATGTTGAAGGTACAGAGTACCTCGATTGTTTAGCTGGGGCAGGAACATTGGCTTTAGGCCATAATCATCCTGCGGTCATTCAAAGTATCCAAGATACACTTGCTAGCGGTTTACCGTTGCATACTTTGGATTTAACGACGCCTTTAAAAGATGCTTTCACTGAAGCTTTACTTGAGCAATTACCGGGTGGTAAGGCTGAGTATTGTCTACAGTTCTGTGGTCCGTCTGGTGCAGATGGTACAGAAGCAGCAATTAAATTAGCAAAAACGTACACTGGTCGTAGCACTGTAATCAGCTTCTCTGGCGGTTACCACGGTATGACGCATGGTGCTTTGGCAATGACAGGTAATTTGTCTGCTAAAAATGCTGTGAATGGCTTAATGCCAGGTGTTCAATTTATGCCGTATCCGCATGAATACCGTTGCCCATTGGGTCTTGGTGGTGAAGCGGGTGTAGATGCACTCACTTATTTCTTCGAAAACTTCATTGAAGACGTTGAAAGCGGTGTAACTAAACCAGCAGCTGTTATTCTTGAAGCAATTCAAGGTGAAGGTGGTGTGGTCACAGCACCTGTAAAATGGTTGAAAAAAATCCGTGAAGTGACCGAAAAGCACAACATTGTGTTGATTCTTGATGAAGTTCAAGCAGGCTTTGCACGTTCAGGTAAAATGTTTGCCTTTGAACATGCAGGTATCGAACCTGATGTAGTCGTCATGTCTAAAGCAGTCGGTGGTAGTTTACCGCTTGCCGTTCTTGGTATTAAACGTAAGTTTGATGCTTGGCAACCAGCGGGTCACACGGGTACTTTCCGTGGTAACCAATTGGCGATGGGAACGGGTCTTGCAACGATCAAAACGATTAAAGAGCAAAACTTAGCTCAAAATGCGTCTGATCGTGGTGACTTCTTACAAGCTGAATTGAAGAAATTAGCTGTAGAATTCCCTTGTATCGGTAACGTACGTGGCCGTGGTTTGATGATTGGTGTTGAAATTGTCGATGAACGTCAAGCGGCAGATCACATGGGTTCATTACCAGGTGATGGTCAATTGGCAGCAGCAATCCAAGCAGCATGTTTTGATAACAAATTATTGTTAGAAAAAGGTGGTCGTAACGGTACAGTGATTCGTTTACTTTGCCCATTGATCATCAATCATGATGAATGTGTTGAAGTGATTGCACGCTTCAAGAAAGCACTTGCTGAAGCACTTGTTGCAACTCGAGGCGCATAAGAATGGTTGATTTTGCAGAACATCGTAAAGCGTTATTCTGTAATGATGCAGAGTCCATTGCTGATTATCAGTCAGCAATGGATTCAGCTGTAAAAGCTGTATCTGCATGGTTGCAAAATGACAAAATGTACACGGGCGGTAGTATCAAAGAGCTTCGCTCTGCAATCGCATTCAACCCTTCTAAAGAAGGTTTAGGTGTACAGAAATCTCTGGATCGTATGGTTGAGCTTTTCTTAAATAAAAGCTTAAAAGTACATCATCCGCATTCTTTGGCGCATTTGCATTGCCCAACCATGGTAACAAGCCAAATCGCTGAAGTGTTGATTAACGCAACGAACCAATCAATGGACTCATGGGATCAAAGCCCTGCAGGTTCTTTGATGGAAGTTCAGCTCATCGATTGGCTTCGTCAAAAAGTAGGTTATGGTGCAGGTCAAGCAGGTGTGTTCACCTCTGGTGGTACGCAGTCTAACTTGATGGGTGTACTCCTTGCGCGTGATGCTTGCATCGCAAAAAACTGGAAAGACGAAAACGGTAATCCGTGGTCTGTACAGCGTGATGGCGTGCCAAGCGACGCAATGCGTAATGTGAAAGTCATCTGTTCTGAAAATGCACATTTCTCTGTGCAAAAGAACATGGCCATGATGGGTATGGGCTTCCAATCAGTCGTGACTGTTCCTGTGAATGACAATGCGCAGATGGATGTTGATGCACTTGAAAAAACCATGGTACACCTTCAAGCGGAAGGTAAGATTGTGGCATGTGTGGTTGCTACTGCAGGTACAACCGATGCAGGTGCCATTGATCCATTGAAAGAAGTTCGTGAAATCACCAACAAATATGGTGCGTGGATGCATATTGATGCGGCATGGGGTGGTGCACTCATTCTTTCGAATGACTATCGTTCTATGCTTGATGGTATTGAGTTATCTGATTCAATCACACTCGATTTCCATAAGCATTATTTCCAAACGATTTCATGTGGCGCGTTCTTGCTGAAAGATGAAGCAAACTATCGTTTCATGCACTACGAAGCGGAGTACTTAAACTCTGCTTATGATGAAGAACACGGTGTGCCTAACCTAGTCTCTAAATCACTTCAAACAACGCGTCGTTTTGATGCGTTGAAATTGTGGATGACAGTTGAAGCATTGGGTGAGGAACTTTACGGTTCTATGATCGATCACGGTGTGGGTTTAACACGTGATGTTGCAGCCTATATCGATGCAACTGACGGTTTAGAAATGTTGGTAGATCCGCAATTTGCTTCAGTATTGTTCCGTGTGATTCCTGAAGGTTATCCAACAGAATTACTCGATACATTGAACCAAAACGTAGCAGATGAATTATTTGCACGTGGTGAAGCGAATATTGGTGTCACTAAAGTCGGTCAAGTTCAATCATTGAAAATGACGACTTTAAGCCCAGTGGCAACTTTAGAGAACGTGAAAAATTTGCTTGCACTTGTGCTTGCAGAAGCTGATCGTATCAAAGGTCCAATCGCTGATGGTACTTATACGCCTGCAATTGATTAAACAATTGTCTGTGTTTGAAAAGGAGATCATTTGATCTCCTTTTTTTGTGTTTGAAATGAGGTGGTTAAATTGTTTTTTCTTAAGAAAACTTAGTAAGTTTGATAGCAGTATGGACTATCCAAGTTGATATAGCCAAATATGAAACATAAGCTACATCATCTTAAATACGATATCCAGAGCTTCCTGAATGGTTTTATTGTTCTGAGCAATGATGTGCCTGACTTTACTTTTTAAGACAGACCATGCTTTTTCAATAGGATTGAGGTCGGGACTATACGCAGGTAGATAAACGATTCTTGTCTTATATTTTGCTGCTAAATCATCAATCGCTTGACCTTTATGAATTGAGGCATTATCGAGAATC
>NZ_JCAKMY010000031.1:0-37501 GCF_059515845.1 Acinetobacter sp. CY79 | reverse complement strand
ATCGAGGTTACATCAGCCAAGAATTAAAAAGTAGGTTACAAGATCAAGGTATTGATTTGATTACTTATCATCGGAAGAACATGCGGTCTGTTGAGCTCAGTGTGCCAGATGAATATCACTTAAAACAACGCAATAAGATAGAAACATTATTCAGTTTGTTGAAAGGTCAATACAATTTAGTGACAAGTAAAGCACGCAGTGTTCGTGGATTTCTCAGTGGAATTTACGCCTCGTTATGTGCATATCAATTAGCTCATCAAAATAAACCGACAATTCATATTATGGAATCATTGGCATAAACAGGATTCAGGTTACTTTAATATTTAATAAAGTTAAATAATATTGTTGTGCATTGCTCAATTAATGAATGTGGGAGATGAAAAATCAAAAAAAAGCCCAGATCGGTAGATTTAGGCTTTTTGAATAATATAAAGCTATGATTTATATGTAATAAAAAAAGAATTTCGTATAAGGTGTATTAAGTTAATTTTAGACTTTCTAATAGTTAAATTTGTAGGACTTAGAAAACGCATTCAATAGTGCTTGAATCGATCTGGTTGCAATATCAGTATCAATTGCAATTCCCCAATATGTATTTCCATTATCGTCTATACAACGAATATAACTAATAGACCGGCTATCACTATGCTTACCTAAAGTTTTATATCAGGATTTCAAGATTTGACGAAGTTAAAATTCAGGAATATATAAAGAGCAAATGATATGAATAGATACATTTTAGGAATAATTATTGTCATATTTTATACCGTTGCGATGATGGTATGGGTATTTACAGACAAAGGCTTCGATGGAATGAAGTGGTTGACTATCTGGTTTTTTACTAGCACATTGGGTTTTGGTTTTTGGTTCGGTCATTTTTATGCGACAACGCCGATTGAAGAGCTTAAAGCACAAAAGAAAGAATTGCTGTGGGGGCATATCAAATTTGGTGTGTTGATGGTGGTTTTATTCGCCATGGCAACAGGCCTAAATAAAAAGATCGGTCTTCTATTTTTAGATATAGATGGCTATGTCACAGAGTTAAAACAAGCCAAAGTGATTATGAAGGGGGGGTAAAAGCCAATTTAAATAGGTTTTCAGGAACCGGTGTTTTCCCAGTAATGGAGGTTAATAATGCAGATATAGAGGTATCGCCTGTTTGTGATTTAATTTTAAAAGATAAATGTCAATACGGTTATATGATGGATCAAGGCTTTGATATTCAATATATTGATGATTTGAAATATCCGTTAAAATATAGATATTTGATCTTTGAAATAAAATCATCCGACTTTTATAGAGGGATTGATTATCATGTTCAGTTATATAAAACCAATCAACGTTATGTCTGGTTTCTGATTTTTTTTACCATAATCCCTGCATTAATCTTTGTATTTTTAATTCCATATCTTCTTTTTTTAAATCAACAACTTAAAATAATTAAATAAGAGAGTAATATCATGAGCAATAATACTCAACAACGTTTAGCTAGTCTGGATAGTTCAACCACCAATGCACTATATAAAGACCTAATGATTAATCTATGGGCAACACTGTTGGCTGGGTAAGGATTGATTTTGGTAAATCGAGATGCCAAAGCAGATGGCAATATAACGCCACCAGAACAAGAAATTATAAACCACCAAGAACAGGTACAGCATTAAAAAACACGCTCTTAAGCGTGTTTTTTAAATTTGATTAAAGTGCTGTTTTAATCAATGGACATGCTGCTAAATCCGCATAAACCGCATGAACTTGCTCAAGCTCTTCAAAGCGAAGTTGTGCAGTCACAGAATGATATTTACCTGTGCGAGATGGCGTCACCGTCATGGTTTGCCCATCAAATTCAGGAAAATGTTTAACAAAAATTTCATTCACAGCTTCACGAAGTTCTGCACCTGCAAGACCAATCAATTTAATTGGATAATCCATCGGAAACACCCAAAGATGTTCTTGTAATTCGCGTGATGGCGCACGATTTGTCATGTCAGTCATAGGACACCTCATTCATAAAAAATACCTGCAATGCGCAGGTATTTTTGCTTTTATTTGCTACATGCTCATATTATGGGGGAGTTCCCTGCATATTCAAGCCTGCATTATCCTATCGATAGATTAGTCATTCTCAAGGAAAGAACGTAAATGTTCTGAACGGGATGGATGACGTAATTTACGCAATGCTTTTGCTTCGATCTGACGAATACGTTCACGTGTTACATCAAATTGCTTACCGACTTCTTCCAAAGTGTGATCGGTTGGCATATCGATACCAAAACGCATTTTCAAGACTTTTGCTTCACGTTCAGTTAAGTTTTCTAGAACTTCACGCGTTGCTTCTTTTAAGCCTTCAGAGGTTGCTGCATCAATCGGAGAGGTAATGTTACCGTCTTCGATGAAATCACCAAGATGCGAATCTTCATCATCACCAATTGGCGTTTCCATTGAAATAGGTTCTTTGGCAATCTTCAAGACTTTACGTACTTTCACTTCGTCCATTTCTAGACGTTCACCTAATTCCTCAGGTGTAGGCTCACGGCCCATTTCTTGAAGAAGTTGGCGTGAAACACGGTTGATCTTGTTGATCGTCTCAATCATATGCACAGGAATACGAATGGTACGCGCCTGATCCGCGATTGAACGCGTAATCGCCTGACGAATCCACCAAGTTGCATAGGTCGAGAACTTATAACCACGACGGTATTCGAATTTATCAACCGCTTTCATCAAGCCGATGTTACCTTCTTGAATCAGATCGAGGAATTGTAGACCACGGTTGGTGTATTTTTTCGCAATCGAAATGACCAAACGTAAGTTTGCTTCAACCATCTCTTTTTTGGCACGGCGAGCTTTCGCTTCACCAATCGACATACGTTTAGAAATCTCTTTAATTTCTTTAACGCTAAGATCAAGCTCTTTTTCAATGTCAGCAATCTTTTGTTGGAAAGCCAAAACATCAGGGCGAACTTTTTCTAAATATGGTTTGAGATCAGCAGGGGCTTTCGCAATTTGTTCTTCAAGCCAAGCAGGATTTGACTCTTGACCTGGGAAGGTTGTACGGAATTGGTTTCGATCCATACGACCACGACGAACTGCGTAACGCATCACTTCACGTTCAGCGGTACGAATTTGTTCGTGTGTACCACGAATCATCTCAGAAATAATATCAAATAGACGAGGCGTGAATTTGAACATCATGAATACAGTTGCAAGTGCTTCAACAGCTTCAACAGCTTCTGGACTATTACGACCAGATTTGCTGATCGCAGCTTTAGCCACAGTCCATGCTGCTTCTAATTCGTTAAAACGAGCTTTTGCAATTTCAGGATCTGGACCTGACTCACCTTCAGAATCATCATCGCTTTCAGATTCTTCATCTTCGTCTTCGTCATCAAGTTTAACGTCTTTTGTTGGTTTAGCAGACGCATCGACTGCCTCTACAACTACAACTTCTTCAAGAACTTCAGGAATCTCTTCATCAGATTCAAGGTCTAAATAGCCTGATAAAATATCTGCTAAACGGCGTTCACCTGTTTCATAATCTTTATATTCTTGTAATACAACTTCGACTGCATTTGGCCAATACGCAATTGAATTAAGTACATCACGAATTCCTTCTTCGATTCGTTTTGCAATAACAATTTCGCCTTCGCGAGTCAAAAGTTCAACTGTACCCATTTCACGCATGTACATACGAACAGGGTCAGTGGTACGACCGGGTTCGTTTTCTACAGATGCGAGAACGGCAGCAGCTTCTTCTTCGGCAACTTCATCGGTTGTTTCGGTATTAGTACCGTCGAACATGGTGTCATCAGCTTCAGGCGCACGTTCATGTACCGGAATACCAACGTCTTGAAGCATCTGAATGATATCTTCAATCTGTTCACTTTCAGTGATTGAGTCTGGAAGATGATCGTTAACCTCAGCGTAAGTTAAGTAACCTTGTTCTTTGCCTCGGCTAATCAGAGCCGCTACTTGTGAAGTAGGGGAATGCTTATCGCTCATCTTTGCTCTCTTCTCGTTGAATCTGTGGCAGGGAAAACCGTGCATGATAGCACAATTATCGTCGCATTAATATCTGAATCCATGGGCTAAATTGGTTTAAAAGAAACCAAAAATTTAAGGCTTGTTTCCCATAATTGGGCTAAATCTATTGTTTTCAAGTATACCAAGCGTAGTTTCTTAAAAATGAAATATGTCCAAGCTTAAATGTGCATTCATTCAGTTTTGTTGTGTGGATTATAATCGCATAGATCGGTAGAGGAAAAGAAGCAAAATTTTGTTGATTATTGCTGAAAAATAAAATAAAACTTGACAAGAATTCAGAACACAGATAAATAGCGCCTAGCCCCATCCATTTTTTTTCATGAGGTAGTTTTAGTGTCTTCTACAGATTTTGAATTAGATGATAGCTTTAGTGATGATGAAGTCAGTTTTGACGACACATCGAGTAAAATTAGCGCGAAAGAATCGTTAGAAAAAAGACGTTTGATTGATGACCTCTTGGCTCAACGACGTTTGGATCGTGAGTTGAAAGAAGAATATGATTTTGACGACGACGATGATGATTTTGACGATGAATAATGATTTTATCGTTGGGCTTAGCTTTCGAAAATGATATCCTAAACCATTAATTGAGAAGTGTTGGAAACAAAATGAGTGCATTAGATTTAGACCAGTTAAGTGAATTCCTTGATGGCGATAATAACGAGCATGGTCTGGATTTCGCGGCAACACATGGTTTTTTATGTGCAACAGCTGTAGGCCCTCAGTTTGATCGTTGGTTAGATGAACTTTTTGATAATAATCAAAAGAAAGTTCCTGCTGAAATCATTACTCAAATTAAACTTTGGCTTGATGACCTGCGTCAAAAGCTTGCCAATGAAGAAGGGATTGAGTTTCCTTTTGAAATTGAGGAAGCTGATGTTGAGTCAAGTTTAGGTGACTGGAGTGTTGGTTTTGTTGATGCAATGTTCCTAAACGAAGATGCGTGGTTTACTCCTGAGTTTGAGGAGCAATTGGTTGATTTAACGTTGCCAATTATGGTGTTTAGTGGTGTGGACGAAGAAGATCCACAAATGGAATCGTTCCGTCGCAATGGGCAATTGATGGATGAGCTTGCGGAAGAAATTCCTGAAAATCTGAATGAAATTTATTTGATGTACCACACACCAAACTAAGTTAGTTAAGATTTATTGTTTTTGAAAATCAAGTTATAAAAAAGCACCTTCAATGAGGTGCTTTTTTTATGCCTAAATATTTAAGACTTAGTTTGATCTGCTTTTATACTGAGAATAAGCGTCAATTATTTAAATAATTTTTTAAGTCGATAGGGCGTATACCAGTTATAAGCAACAAAAAAGATTGCTGCATGGAGCACAATCAATATCAGCATAATCATGGCGGCGAGCAAAATGCCAGATTTTTCAGCTATAGCTAAGATTTGTTCAGCATTGGGATTCATGAGTACCAAGAAGAATACAAAGAAACTTGCGATCATAATGGCGATAGCACTTGATCCCCAAATCAATTGAATTTTTTCATGTTGAGTGGGAAGTCTTTGTTCTTTGTTAGCAAAGTGTCCTGCGGTGATTAATGCAGATACGATTAATGTTGGTACTAAGGATAATCCACCCAGTTTTAAACCGAAAATTAATACCGTAACCAGTAGGGTCAAGGCAATGCAGTACACAGCAGCAAAATGCTTCAAATAGTGCGTCATATTTCCCCAAAAAATATCTGACAATCAGAAAAGCGAACTTTGAAACAAAAGTCCTCATGACTCGGACTTATTGAATCTAGAAATTAATAATGAGATTTACGTTTATGACGACCATACCATATCCATCCGAGTACAAGCACAACGATGATGATAATCACATAACCCACTTGGCTGAAAATTTTGTGCATCATCTCCGTATTATGACCAAAATAATAACCGACCGATGCTAAAAATGTCGTCCATATAATTGTGCCTAATCCACTATAAGCCATGAATTTCCAGAAGGGCATACGACTCATCCCGGCAGGAATACTAATCAGAGAGCGAACTGCAGGGATCATTCTCCCAAAAAATACAATGCGATGACCATGTTTTTCAAACCACCCCAATGATTTCTCTACATCTTTAGGTTTGATAAAGAGGTATTTCCCGAAACGATCTACAAATTTAAAAATTTGCTCTCTAGGAATTTTACGCCCAATCCAATACAGAACAGCAGCAGAAATCAATGAACCCAAACTACCAGCAATAATAACGCCTGTGAGTAACAGCTCGCCTTTAGACGCTGTAAAACCAGCAGAAGGCATAATAATTTCTGATGGGATAGGGGGAAACACACTGTCGAGGAACATGAGCAGGGCAATCCCTAAGTAGCCTAATTGTTCCATGACGGAAATAATCCATGCGGTCATTTTGAGTGGTAACGAAATGAAGTTATTGAAAGTTTACTATAAAAAAACCGCTACGAGGGTAGCGGTTCGGTATGTATCTTGATTTATAAGATTAAAGGCGTTTGCGTTTTGCCGCTGCAATTTGAGATTGGCGCATACGGAAACCCGCTTTTTGTTTTTCAGTGGTTTTTTCAATGCAATGTACACATGAGACACCATGTTCATAACTTGGAAGCTCAACTTCAGCAGGAAGTAAAGGCCATCCACATGCATGACATTTGACGTTTTCACCTTCCTCCACACCATGTGTTACGGCTGTCCGTCCATCAAATACGAAACATTCACCTTCCCACATGCTTTCTTCTGGTGGGGTCTCTTCGAGGTATTTTAAAATACCGCCTTTGAGGTGGTAAACCTCAGTAAAGCCTTCTTGTAGCAACAGCGATGTAGATTTTTCACAACGAATACCGCCGGTACAGAACATGGCAATTTTTTTATCTTTATGTTGCTCTAGGTTGTTCTTAACGTATTCTGGGAATTCACGGAAAGTTTCTGTTTTCGGGTCGATCGCACCTTTAAATGTGCCTGCTTTGTATTCGTAATCATTACGTGTGTCGACAAGAATGACATCGTCACGAGCAATTAAATCATTCCATTCTTTAGGATCAAGATAATGACCGACAAGGTCGCGTGGTTTTACTTCTACGCCTAATGTTACGATTTCTTTTTTGTGTTTAATTTTCATTTTACGGAATGGTTTCTCATCGCTGTGAGATTCCTTATATTCCATATCTTGAAAACCTTCATCTAAAAGGAATTGATGAATCACATCAATGGCTTGACGATCGCCTGCAACCGTTCCGTTAATCCCTTCATCTGCAACAATTAGAGTACCGCACAAGTTAATGGTTTTTACCAAATCTAAAAGACGTTGTTGAAGATCAAGCGAATCTTGAACTTCTTTAAATTGATAAAGTGCCGCAACAACCCAACTTGTGGTCGCTTGCTGTTCTACAGGTGCAAGCTGTTCTACAGTAGCGTTCATGGAGTACTCCAAATGTATTAATATAGGGGATAATTTCAGGCGCGTATTCTAACGCGAATTTGTTCAATGTGCGAGAAAACCATATGATAAATATGGTTTATTGAGGAAGTAAATTTTGAGTAGTGATCGTCGAGTACCTTCTCTTACCCCATGTGCAGGACGTTGTTCAACGGTATTTGGTGATGCGGTGTGCCGTGGTTGTCGTAGATTTAATCATGAGGTGATCCGTTGGAATACCTATACAGAAGAACAAAGACAAGCGATTTGGATTCGTTTAGATGCGCAACTTGATCAAATCTTGGTGCCGATGTTGCCGCATGCAAATCTGACGATCATCAATGCTTTTATTCATTCTAAACGTGTTCGTGTATTTGATAATGCATCAAAAGGTCGGCGCTTGTATCATGCTTTAAAAATTTGTGAAAAAAATAAAAATTTGGCGGATGAGAGTGGTTTGGGGATAGATTCGAAACAAGTCAAACCTCTGTGGACTGAATTTGAGCGTCGAGTCCTTGCATTAGCCAATGCAAGCTATGAATTGGCTTGGTTGCGTGCGGATGTAATTGGTCAAAGTTTGCTCAAAACATTAAAACAAGAATAAATGAATCATTCATTCACTCAATGATTTGAAAAATAATAGGGGTGAACAAAATATGATTCTCATTGATTGTTATTGAGTTTATTGGATCATTGAACATAAAAAAGCTCGCATCATGGCGAGCTTTTTTATTGGAAACCGTTAAGCGACTTGTACAGGAATACAGTTCGCGGTGTGATTTACCGTATTATTTGGGTTGGCATAAACTAGACGAGGTTTATGGGCATCCGCTTCAGCAACAGTAAAGTCACCGAAAGTTGCGATAATCACAAGATCACCAATATCGGCTTGATGTGCAGCGCCACCATTGACAGAAATGATGCCTGAATTTTCTTCGCCACGAATAGCATACGTGGTAAAACGCTTACCATTGGTCACATTCCAAATATGAATCTCTTCGTATTCGCGGATACCTGCTAAATCCAATAACACACCATCGATCGCACAAGAACCTTCATAGTGAAGTTCTGCTTGGGTGACGACTGCACGGTGAATTTTTGCTTTTAATAAACGAGATAGCATGGAAAGCGTCTCCTGGTTTGCCCTGTGGTTGTTATCTAATGATTTAACAACAACTTCTATGTCGGGGGATGCAATTGAAAGCGCATTTTGCTCTCAAAATTTGATCGTGGCAAGAGAAATTGTTTTACAAAGATTAATTTTATCAATTAAGGTTTATAGGCGTTTATTTGATTCATTGCCTGTTGAACTTCACCATTAACCAATAATTTGATGCGGCTTAATGCGTGATGAAGGGCATCATCTATAAGCTTTTGCTCACTTGATGGTGCTTTGCTCAAAACATGCCCTGATACACGTTCTTTTGACCCTGGATGACCAATGCCTACACGTAAACGATGGAAATTCGGACCTGTATGCGGGACGATATCACGTAAACCGTTATGACCACCGTGACCACCGCCAGTTTTAAGGCGAATCACACCTGGATCCATATCAAGTTCATCGTGAGCAATGAGCATTGCTTCGGGAGCAATTTGATAGAATTTTGCGAAGGGGACAACACTTTGACCTGAAAGGTTCATAAACGTTGTGGGTAAAAGCAGACGAACGTCTTGACCTTCTATTTTACCCCGACCGCTAATCCCTTTATATTTTGGATCAGCTTTTAATGCGATGCCATATTGTTCTGCGAGGCGTTCTACGAACCAAGACCCTGCATTATGGCGGGTTTGAGCATACTCAGAACCTGGGTTGCCCAAACCTACAATCAGTGAAATATTTGACACTAATTTACACCATCAACACTTATGCGCGTTTAAAGTCAGCGTGCATAGGTGTGTTTTTAGCTGGGTGGCGTTGAAGTGCTTGGATTTTAACGCTTTCAACTTTACCGTCAACATTGATTTCAATAGTTTCTTCGAAGAAAGATTTGCTTTCTAAAGCTTTAACTAATTCACGAAGTTCTAAAGTGATTGCAACAGGCTCGCCTGAACCGTAGATGATTGCAGGGACTTTGTGTTGAAGACGAAGGCGGCGGCTCGAACCTTTCCCTTGAACTGCTTCTTCACGAGCTACTGCATTTAATACGAAGTTTGCCATGATAGACATTCCTAATTTAAGTTTAATTGACTAGACCTTCGACCAGTCTAGTGATGAAAGCCCCATCAAAAATTTGATGAGGCTTTTAAAATTCAGCGCATTATTATAGATAAGAATCAAACATTGCGCTAATAGATTCTTCGTTGTTAATACGACGAATTGTTTCAGCAACCATGCTGGCTACTGAAACTTGGCGAATCTTACCAAGTTCTAATGCTTCTTTAGAAAGCGGAATTGTGTCAGTCACAACCAATTCGTCAATCACAGAATTACGTAAGTTTTCAAGTGCTTTACCAGACAGTACCGGGTGCGTTGCATAAGCAACAACACGGCGAGCACCAAATGATTTAAGTGCATCAGCAGCTTTACACAACGTACCCGCTGTATCCACCATGTCATCAACGATGACACAATCACGATCTTTAACATCACCAATCAAATGCATCACTTGTGATTCATTTGCTTTTTGACGGCGTTTGTCAATGATTGCTAAATCGATATCACCCATTTGCTTCGCAACCGCACGTGCGCGAACCACACCACCAACGTCAGGTGAAACCACCATTAGATTGTGATGCTGTTGTTGACGTAAGTCAGCAAGAAGCGCAGGAGTACCGTAGATGTTATCTACAGGAATATCAAAGAAACCTTGGATCTGGTCGGCATGCAAATCGATCATGACAACACGATCAATACCTACAGTTGTTAGCATATCTGCAACAACTTTAGCTGTGATCGGCACACGAGCAGAACGAGGACGACGGTCTTGACGAGCATAACCGAAGTAAGGAATAACGGCAGTGATACGACCAGCACTTGCGCGACGCAAAGCATCAGCCATCACGAGGACTTCCATTAGGTTGTCATTCGTAGGGGCACAAGTAGGTTGTACGATGAACACGTCTTTACCACGAACATTTTCAGTGATTTCGACAGCGATTTCGCCATCAGAAAACTGACCAATAGATGCAGCACCTAAAGGAATATGTAAATGGCTTACGACTTTTTGGGCGAATTGTGGATGCGCTGTTCCACTAAAAACGACAAGATTGGGCATGAAGCACCCTTGGCGGTTAGAAAATTTGGAAGTAGATGGCAGGGGTAGCTGGATTCGAACCAACGGATGCCGAGATCAAAACCCGGTGCCTTACCACTTGGCGATACCCCTAATGCGGCAGAACTTTAATATTTTTACGAGAATTTGTCAAGGTTGTTTGACATTTTCTAACCGTAATCTGTTCTGTCTTTTTGAGCTTAAAATGGCAGGGGTAGCTGGATTCGAACCAACGGATGCCGAGATCAAAACCCGGTGCCTTACCACTTGGCGATACCCCTAATGATCATATGTTGTGTTGTAAATGGCAGGGGTAGCTGGATTCGAACCAACGGATGCCGAGATCAAAACCCGGTGCCTTACCACTTGGCGATACCCCTAATACACAACAATATGTATCTACAGATGAAAAATGATGGCAGGGGTAGCTGGATTCGAACCAACGGATGCCGAGATCAAAACCCGGTGCCTTACCACTTGGCGATACCCCTATCATTAAACGCCGAAATGATTGAGCGGAGATTCTTTTAAGCTATTCACTAAGTAAGATTTACATGGTGAATGAGCCAGAATTTCATCTACATTCATACTCGTCGTTACTTCAGTAAAAACACAAGCACCTGTACCTGTAAGTTTTGCAACACCGAACTGATCTAAATATTGCATCGCTTCATCGACTTCAGGATATAAACTTCTTGCTAGAGGCTCAAAGGCATTTCCGAAATCAGATGGCTTTATCTGATAGGCGCAAAATTTAGTGCTCTTCGTGTCTCTTGTCAACGCTTTTTGTGAAAAAAGCAGTTGAGTGCTGATAAAACAGTCAGGTTTGAGCACGATGTATTGTTTCTGATCTAAGTCTATGAATGTTAAGTGTTCACCAATGCCTTCAGCCCACGCATTTTTACCATGAATAAAAATAGGCACATCTGCGCCGAGTTTGATCCCTAAATCGGCAAGTTGATTGGTATTTAAACCGCATTGCCAAATTTTATTCGCAACGATAAGCGTGGTTGCTGCATTGGAAGAGCCACCCCCAAGTCCTGCGCCCATCGGAATATTCTTTTCAATACGGATATTTAAGCCCAATTGATCAGTTTTTGCATAAGGTTTGATGATTTGTAGGGCTTTATAAATGAGATTTTGTTCAAGATCTACGCTATTCAATCCCTCGATTTGGATTGAGTTTGTATTGGTTTGTTCAAACTCCATCCAATCATAGAGATCTATGAGCTGAAAAATACTTTGTAATTCGTGATAACCATTTTCACGACGACCTGTGATATGCAAAAAAAGATTGAGTTTTGCTGGGGATGCAACACGAATCATAAAGTTAGACTTATTTAATTAACGATTTTGAATGACCATTGTAATACGGTTTTCTTTACCTGTTTCAAGCTGTTGTTGCAAAATCAGCTTATTGGGTAATTTTGCATTGTCATTGTAGCTTAAGGCCACCGTCCAGCCGTCTTCAATGATTTGCTGGATACGTTGTTGTTGATCTTTTTCGATTTGAGCAGTACTCGATGCAGGTTGCGCTTGAACCCAATCAACCAAGTTTGTAATCGGTGCTTGCCATCCCGTTGCTTGCGCTAATAGTTCTTCTGGGGTTGCAGCTTTGATTTTACCTGTTTTGGCGCTATTTAGCGTCACTTGACCAGGCTGACCTGAGATTTGCGTTTTACCAACACCGAGAATCCCGCTGAGTTCAATATCAAAATTTTGCTGGTTTTGAACCCATGTAAAAAATGCACTGCCAGATTGTTGTGGAGTTTTGACTCCAATCTTGCCTTGAAGTTGGAATTGATTTTCAGCTTGTAGAATGGTGCTGTTGCTTAAAGGCTTTTGAGTACTGATACTTTGACAACCTGTCATTGCCAATACACTGAATGTACTGCTTAGAATAAAAGTTATTTTTACAATTGGATGCATAAAAGCGCGCTCATTGGAAATTTTCAGGTAACAATAAACCATTCAACTGTTCTAATTGAGGATCATTCGGATGATTTTGTTGGAGTTGTTGTAACAAATGACTAAATTCAGGCAGTGAGCCCTGCATATAGAGAGATTTTGCTAAGCGAACGCCAATATTAACGCTCTGACTGAGTTGATAAGCTTTAGCGAGCACTTGAGATGCGGTCTTAAAGTCATTTTGTAAAAAAGTAATATAACCCAATGTGTCTAAAATTGAGGCTTGATCTGGTGCGCTTTCTAGAGCTTGTTCTGCATAACTTCTTGCTTCGTCTAAGCGTCTATTTTGCAAAGCTAAAGTATAAGCATAGGCATTGAGATAATTTGGATTGTTGGGCTCAATGATCATGAGTTGTTTAAGTGTGCTGTCAAGTCGTTCACGTTCAGTAAATGGATCTAACAGTAAAACTTGAGAATAGAGTAACTCAGGATCATCAGGTAAGTTTTTAGCGGCCTCTTTGAGTAAACCCAGTGCAGCTTTTTTATTGCCCATACGTTTTAAAATTTCAGCTTGAGCTTGATATAAGAAACTCGCATGTTGCGGGTAGTTGACACGTTCTTGCGTCAAAAAACGCAGCATATCATTCAGTTTATCTTGTTTCTCGTAGATCGAAATCAAACTGCGACGTGACACCATATAAAGATTGCCATCTACTAAACGGTAATAGGCTTTCGCGGTCTCAAGGTGCTGTTTTCGTTCTGCATTTACTGCAAGGTAGTAATATGCATCGTTCTGATATTTTGAAGAAGAGCGTAATTGAATCAAGAATTGTTCAGCTTCATCGTATTGTTTTAAATCAATCGCGGTTAACCCAGCGATAAATAAAGCCTCTTCAGCATCGGGCCATTTTTTGATGATTCTTTTTAGCTTATCCAGCGCAAGCTCTGCTTCATTGAGCTTAATGAGAAAACGAACTTGCGCTAAATTCACCTCTAAATTATTACGATTTTTTCGACTACTTTTTTCAAACCATTTGAGTGTGGCATCCGTATCACCCATTGCCATAAGTAAATTGGCTTTTAAAAGAATAAATCCGGTCACTTTAGGGCGTTTTCTGAGTGCTTTATTAATAGTAATAAGGGCTTGCTCAACATCGCCATTTTTAGCTTCAAGGCTGGCAATTAAAGCCAATAAAGAGGGGTTGTTGCGCTCTTTACTTTTACTCAGTGTGTTAAGTAGATTGAGCTGGTCTTCATCAGATTCTGGTGCGATCCCTTCAAGAATCAATTCTAAATCAGAGTCGGGATCAATCTGTAAAATACTGTCAAGAACATCCGCAGCCAATTCATATTCATGAGCTTTTAGAGCAATGTGTGCTAAATAAAATTTTGCGGGGACATCTGTGGGTTCTTGAACCACCCAATGCGTGGCAATATTTAATGCCGCTTGTAAGTCATTTTCATCTAAAGCAATGTTCAAAGCACGTTGTTTGATCGCAGTTGAATTACTTCGGATTGCGAGTACAGTATAGTTGTGTAAAGCAGTGGTTGTATCATTTGCGGCAATAGCAAACTCTGCCATCATGGTTTGTTGGATAGCATTTCGATTTGATTGTGCATGATAATTTTCTTCAGATGCTCTAATATGAGCACTGTAAGTCATGCTACCCGCCAACAAGATTGTGGTAGAATACTGCTTAATTGTCATGCCGTTGATTCGGCTATTTATTTGACGCAAATTTTTATCCAAGTAATGCTTTTTATGACACCTTTATTGCACAATAGCATAAATTTAGTGAATTGATGATCTGATATGTCTTTCTTTGCATTGGGTGTCAACCATCAAACCGCGTCTGTTGAGTTGCGTGAGCAAGTCGCTTTTAACCCTGAAAAGTTAAAAGAGCTTTTGCTTGAGCAAAGTCACGACCAGACTTTGAATGACATGGTGGTGGTATCAACCTGTAATCGCACCGAAGTCTATGCTATGGCAGAAAACGCTGACATGGTACTCGAGTGGCTTGCAGAGAAAAATGGTATTGATGTAAACCAGTTGTCACACCATGTATATCGTCATGAAAATGCTGATGCGGTAACGCATTTAATGCGCGTTGCAAGTGGACTGGATTCATTAATGTTGGGTGAGCCTCAAATTATGGGGCAAGTCAAATCAGCATTAAATATCTCTAAAGAATCTGCGGTTATTTCACCGAATTTAAATCGAATATTTGAATATGCATTCTATGCTGCTAAACGTGTCCGCTCTGAAACAGCGGTAGGTAGCCATGCTGTTTCTATGGGTTATGCAGTTGCTCAACTGGCGCTACAGGTGTTCAGTCAACCTGAAAAACTGACTGTGATGGTCGTTGCAGCAGGCGAGATGAATAGCCTTGTTGCAAAACATCTGGCTGAAATGGGTGTTGCAAAGATCTTAATCTGTAACCGTGGTCGAGAACGTGCTGAATCATTGGCCTCTGAAATCTCGCATCGCGTTCAAGTCGAAATTATTCCATTTGATCAACTGGCACAAAACTTACATCGTGCGGATGTTATTTCAAGCTGTACAGGCAGTTTGCATCAAGTGATTGCTTATGATGATGTCAAAAAAGCACTCAAGCAGCGTCGTTATAAACAGATGTTGATGGTGGATTTGGCTGTTCCACGTGACATTGAGCCTAAAGTTGAACAGCTAGATGGTGTGTATTTGTATGGGGTGGATGACCTACAAACGGTGATCGATGAAAACTTAGCACAACGTCGCCAAGCGGCAGTTGAAGCTGAAGTCATGGTCAATCAGCTCGCAACGCAATTGATTGTTCAGCAGAAAGTGAATCAAGCTGGACCGATCATCAAATCTTACCGTGATCAAGGTGAGCAGAAAAAAGAACAAGAGTTGAATTTGGCGCTTGAGCGTTTAAAGTCGGGTGAAAATGCTGAATTGGTCATGCAAGAGTTCGCACACCGCTTGACTCAAAAACTATTGCATCCAACGTCTTTGTTATTACGTGAAGTGGCTAAATCTGAAGATCCTGCGCATTTTGAAGGATTGAAAGACAGTTTGGATGAAATTTTCCATAAGCAACGTAAAGTGAAAAGGTAATTGATAGACTGTTAATCTGCCTTCAATACAAAAAATAGTTCAGTCAAACAGCTAAAACTTTAAAAATATGATTTATTCGTTGAGTAGCCTTAAACCAATACGTTTGGTTAAGTCATTCAACTGTTGTCTAAGGTGTCTCGACTCGATCAAAGAAGCAGGTTTCTTTAGTTTTTGGCGTAAAAACTTTTCTTGTAAAGAAAGTGAGCATTCTGAGGCTAATTTATCCGCCATTTCAGGAGCTTGTGTTAGAGCTTGAATATTGGTTCTATTCATAATTTCAGCAATTTCCATATGGAAAGCACTGCAAGCACCTAAAATGTAATAGGTTGCCAGTTCTTGGTCATCGGGCAGATCATCAAAGATATGATTGAAAATCGCTAAAATTTGTGCCAACAGTTCACTTTCAGGCAAATAAGCACGTAAGTTTTCAAAATGAATATACAGAAAAGGGTGGTGCATCAGCATGGCCACTGCAAAATCTTCATCTTTAGTCCGAATATTAAAAGACAATGATGCATCAAGACTGATTTGAGGCTGCCATTTTTTATTAAAGCCTAATTTTTCTTTAAAAAATTGGCGAATCAAATAACGATACGAGCCATGCTTAGGCATCAATTCAGTCAGTTGATTCAGCTCGGCCATGACCTGACTTTTGCCTTCAGGTGTCGTAATCTCATATTGTTGACTGAGCAATGCAAAGATAAAATCTGAAAGAAGGGGCGCTTGTTGCCACAGTTGATTAAAAGTCTCTAAGCCTTCTTTTCTCACCAATGAATCAGGGTCATGCTCTTTGGGCATGATAAAGAATTTAAGTTCACGACCGTCATTCAATAAAGGTAAAGCGATTTCTAAGGTTCTTCGCGCTGCCTTTTGACCCGCAGCATCGCCATCAAAAGCAATGGTGATTTGATTATTTTGCTTAAATAAGGTGCTGAGGTGGTCAGCATTACTGGCTGTACCCAATGTCGCAACTGCCCCTGGAATACCAGCTTGTTGTAAGGCAATTACATCCATATAGCCTTCCACCATGAGCCAATTTTGCGCTTTCAGCTTACGACCTTCATACAGGCCATAAAGTAATTGGTTTTTGTGAAAGACTTCAGAGTCGGGTGAGTTAATGTATTTCGGCTTCATTTCGTCATTTAAAGCGCGACCACCAAAACCGACCACACGACCTTTGGCATCTCTGATCGGGAAAATCACACGTTCACGAAGTAAGTCGAAGTCACGACCGCTGTCACTGGTACGAATCAAACCGAGGAGTTTTAAGCCTTCAATATCCTGAGGGAAGGTTTTTTCTAAATGTTGCCAATCTTCAGGGGCATAACCTAAACGCCAATACTTTACGGTTTCAGCACTTAGACCACGATGTCTAAAATACTGTTGTGCAATTTTACTGTTTGGCAGTTGCTTCTCATAATATTGAGCAACGCTTTCAAGCAGATCATACAAATTTCCGTCTTGAGGAACCTGTTGATCATATTGATCTGCAAAAGCCAAATCAGAATGCCCGAAATCTGATCCATCAAATTCAGCATAGTTTTGGAATGCTTCAAATGGATCGGAATAATGATCTAGAGTCTCATTCTGTTGGATTGTTGCATTATCTTGTGGGTTGGTTTGTTGAACGCCTTGCTGATCACTTTGTTGTGTTCTAGGTGACGATGCTTGAGCTATTTTCGGTTTAGCGGTTTCACGCTTATAAGATAATTTTTTTGAATCAAAATTATCTTTAGGGAGTTCAATTCCAGACTGGCTTGCGAGATCTTTCATGACATCGACAAAGTTACGATTGTCGATGTCCATTAAAAAGCGAATAGCATTACCATTGGCCTGACAGCCAAAACAGTGGAAATACTGCTTATCACGATAGACGTGAAAAGAGGGGGACTTTTCTTGATGAAAAGGACAACAGCCTGAATAGGTACGACCTGACTTTTTTAATTTCACACGTTGACCAATCAAATCGACAATATCGGTACGATCTAAAATTTGATCTATGGTGTGCTGAGGGATTGCCATATTAAAAAGTCAGTGTCTAAAACATGAATAAGATGGCTAGTTTAACGCATTGTCACGTTATTTTATCCAGTTTCACATATAAAAAAAGCGGGAAATCATTCCCGCTTGATTCAAACACTAGAATTATTGAGTGCGTTGCGGATCGTATAAACTTTCGTTTACAGGTGCACTTTCGACATTTGAGTCTTTATTCCCTAATAGACCAAAGCTGAAACGATTTAACAAGCTAGGTGATGTCTCTTTGGTTTTCTCAACTTCAGTGGTTTCTGTATTTTGAGCGCGCGCTTCACGACCTAAAATACCTAAAGTGGCTTTGTTCAGCCAGTTGCTATCACGACGTGCAGCACGTAAATTCACTTCGCCGTTTGATCTCACCATATTTGGATGGTTAAGTTTTAAAACGTCGATGTACTGTTGTGCAGTCGCATTATCCCCCAGTTTTTGATAACCATATGCCATGGTTGCTAGTGCTTCAGGAATTTGTGGCGTTTGTGGGAAATGTTCAACCACCCACTGAGAACGTTCAATCGCGGCTAACCATGCTTTACGTTTTAAGTTAAAGCGAGCAGCATTCATTTCACTTTCAGCCAACTCTTGACCGATAAATTTCATGCGCTGTGCAGCATCTACAGCATATTGACTGCTTGGGTGACGGCGAATGAAATCAACAAAATTTTGGTAGGCTAATTTTAAATAGCTGACATCACGATGCGATTGTTGGAGTGATGTATAACGAATTAAGCCATCATAGTTTTGTTCCATATTCGCCACGCCGCGTACATAGTAAGCGTAGTCCACATTCGGGTGTTGTGGATTTAAACGAATAAAACGATCAGCCAGTGCAACAGTTCCTTCATAATCTTTTTGCTTGAATTTTGTGTAAAGCAAATCAAGTTGAGATTGTTGCGTATATTGTCCCGTTGGGAAATAAGTTTCTAATGCTTCTAATGATTTTGCAGCATCGCCGTACTGTCCACGATCCAATGATTTCTGTGCTTTATCATAATAAACTTGTTCACTTGATTGAGGGCCTGTGTCGACTACCTCTTTCTTTGGATTACTGCTACAGCCAACGAAAGTAGCTGCTAAACCTAGCGATAAAGCAAGCATTGTAACTTTATAACGTGGTAGCGACATAAAAATTCCTCTGTTTATACGGGCAATAGGCTACAATTGCACTATTAAACCACTTTTGTCCGAATGAGCAAATGACTTCAGCACAATCTTCTAATTCTAATTTCCCAGAAAATGACTTCAACTTAATTGAAGATTCTGAGGATGCAGATAATCACAATTCAGCTTCAACTGCAACACGTTTATCGTTGCAATTTCAATTGGATGAGAGCTATTTAGGTCAACGTATTGATCAAGTTGCTGCAATCGTTTGGAATGATTTTTCTCGTGAAAAATTAAAACAATGGATGAAAGATGGTCATCTGTTGGTGAATGGTAATGTTGTTAAACCGAAATATAAATGTGAAGGCAATGAAATGCTTACATTGGAAGTAGAGCTTGAAGCACAGACCACTTTGCAACCTGAAGATATTCCATTAGATGTGATTTATGAAGATGATGACATCTTAGTGATCAACAAGCCTGTGGGTATGGTTGTACATCCGGGTGCGGGTAATCCAAATGGTACATTGGTCAATGCACTCCTTCACCATTTTCCAAAATCTGCTGAATTATCACGTGCAGGTTTAGTTCATCGTATTGATAAAGACACCAGTGGTCTTTTGGTTGTAGCGAAAAACTTAGAAGCACAATTCTCTTTAAGCAAACAGCTTGCTAAAAAATCGGTTTATCGCGTTTACGATTTGATTTGCTATGGCAATATTATTGCAGGTGGTACGATTGATGAACCGATTAAGCGTCATCCTGTAGATCGTGTAAAAATGGCGATTCTTCCAGGTGGACGTGATGCGGTCACTCATTTTAACGTGAAAGAGCGTTTCCAGAATTTCACGCGCGTTCAGGCTCAGCTTGAAACGGGTCGTACCCACCAAATCCGTATTCACTTCACCTATATTGGTTTCCCTTTAGTCGGTGATCCAGTCTATGTAAGTCGTGTCAAAGTTCCGGCGGGTGCATCAGAAGCGTTAGCAACTCAATTACGCTCGTTTAAGCGTCAAGCTTTACATGCAACCAAGTTGGGTCTTGTGCATCCAAAAACGCAAGAAGAGATGCAATTTGAAGCGCCATGGCCAAATGACTTTGTTCAACTGTTAGAAACATTACGTACAGAAAATAAGGCATATTAATCGAACGATCGTTTGCTTATGCTCTAAATGGGATCGATTGTATGGCTAAAGAAGCTATTAGAATTGATCCCATTTGCTTTTAGGGTTTAGAAATAGAAAGTTCAGAAATAGAAGGAGATTATGTATGCGATTTGTTCAAGGACTGCCAAAGGGTGTATATGCGGGGCAAACCCAAATCAAACATCCTAATGCATTAGCAACTTCTGTCACTGAACTTGCAGGATTTAATCTCGCTTTGCATGTACAAGATGATCCTTTACGTGTGCAACAGCATCGTATGGCATTGCTTGAAGATTTTGCCGAATTCGGTGTTGATAAGATCACATGGATGACGCAAACCCATAGCACGATTTGTTTAACTATCAATGATCAAATACCATTTGAAGCACTTGAAGGTGATGGCTTGGTCACTCAAACTAAGTCACATGCTTTAATGATGATGACAGCCGATTGTTTACCGATTGTTTTGGGTAATGCCGAAGGCACCGAAGTTGCCAACTTACATGCAGGTTGGCGTGGATTGGCAAATGGGATTATTGAAAACACTATTGCTGAGATGACGAGTAAAGCATCTTGGGCTTGGATGGGTGCCGCGATTAGTCAACCGTGTTTTGAGGTGGGAGTAGAGGTCAAGCAAGCATTCTGCAATAAATATCCAGAACTTGAAATTGCATTTGAGCAAGGGATTGCAGACGGTAAATTTCAAGCGGATCTTTATGCAATCGCCCAATATATTTTGCGCCAAAACGGCGTCCAAACTGTACTGGGTGGTGATCAATGTTCATACCAGCAAGCCGATCAATATTTTTCGTATCGCCGTGAAGCAAAAACAGGTCGCATGGCGACATTTGTATTTATGCAATAGGCATTTATATGGGTGTTAATGCTAAACTATCCTTACACTGTCACTATGTCGTCCTATGTCTGATCTAACTCCGTCTATTGCTATCGTTTATCACAGCCCTTATGGTCATACCGCTAAAGTTGCTCAATACATCGCTCAAGGTGTAACACAGGCTCAAATCAGTGTTGTATTGATGACGATTGATGATATTGATTGGGATGCACTTGATCTGGCGGATGCGATTGTATTTGGGTGTCCTACGTATATGGGAAGTCTGACTTCAGGACTGAAACAGTTTATGGAGCAATCTTCTAAGCGTTGGTTGGCACGTTCGTGGCAAGGTAAGCTGGCAGCTGCATTTACCAATGGCGGTGGACTCAGTGGTGATAAGCTCGCGGTACTTCAACAAATTAACTTGTTTGCGATGCAACATGGCATGCTATGGACAGGTTTACCATTGATGCCAACAGGACGCGATAATCACGATCTCAACCGTATGTCGAGTTTCTTAGGCTTAATGACGCAGTCGGACAACGCCTCTGTAGAAATCACGCCACCTCAAGGTGATTTAGATACTGCAGTTTGGTTTGGAAAGTATATTGCAGAATTGATTAGACGATAAAATTTTCTAATTGATTATAATATTTGAATTTTTGTGTTTAATGGCATCAATTGATACAAATAATGTTAAACAAGTCATAAAATCTGGCATATTCTTGATTATAATAAATCAAGCATAGTCTTGGGATAAGATTATGCAAAAAATAAGAATGCTGGAGAAAATAATGGTCTTAAAAAGATCACGCAATGGAATACGTTTTTTAATCCCTTTAGTGTGCGGATTATCCTCAATTTCAATCGTTCAAGCCGACACATTACAGGCTATGGACGATGTAGCCCTTTCAGATGTAACAGGCCAGGCTTTAATGAGTTTATCTTATATTGCACCCACAGATTCAGCCAATAAAATGTCAGGTCAAGGTGTCGGTTTCTATAAATTAGGCATGGAAGCTGAACTTGAACTGAATGCGAATATTAAAAAACTACAACTGGGTTGTGGTGGTGTAAATGGTGCAGGTGGTTGTGACATTGATATTGATAATTTGAGTCTAAGTGGTTTATCAGAGACACGTGATGGGCGTGTAGGGTCCTCTGCGAAACTGACCAATCCTTTCTTAGAATTTGCGATTAAAAATCCAGATACAGCTTCTACACGTGAAGTTGTTGGCTTGAGGCTGAGTGCTGAAAAAGCGTTGGGGTTATTGACGTTGGGTGATGAAAACTCAGATAAGCCAAATGGGATTAACTCACTTAGTGGATATATGAAAATCAATCCTTCGACAGGGACGGCCTATACTGCTCCAAGAAATATGACTTATGCAGATACGGGTATGACGATTGATGGGAATGTTGAGGCTTGTGTACTTTTTATCTGTCCTACATTAGGTTTTAAATCAAATGACTATAGCCTTGGACTAAAATCTGCAAAAGCGGATATTTTTTTAAACGGTACTACCGTGAATGGAACTCGAATGTCTTCTGTAAATTTGGGGGGCTATGCAAATATTCATCAGTTAGATTTTAATGGTGATTTGAAGGCGGCGCTAAATATTACTGCAGGTTTATTAAAGCTTCAGAAAGAAGTTGATGGTAATATCACGGGGCTTAAAGCTAATATTACAGTAGATCAGAATCTTGGTTATATTCATGCTTTGAAAGTGAATAACCCGATGTCTTTATCTCTTCAATCGCAAAAAATTTGGTGGCCCAAAGCTGATGCTGCAGCAAATACAGGTTGGTGGTTGGCTTTTGATGATGCGATTGATATTGGTAATGTAACGCCCACGGATCAGATCCAAGTTACTAATGATGTTTTAAAGCAAGTTGTTAATCCAATTAGTAATTTCATTAAACAAAATCCTCCAAGATGTGGTTTGTTAAACTGCTTGTTTGGTGATGCACTAACAGTAGGTAATGTACACTTACCGAACACATCTTTAGATTTTCCTTTAAAGAATTTGCAACTTACAAATCAAAGTTTTGCCCCAAACTGTTATGGAAACTTAAAGTTTTGCTGATTTTATTTTGATAAAGCCCCTTTAAAAGGGGCTTTTTTTTTATTTTCAAAATGCCACTAGTCGGAATTTATGATTGAAAAATAAACAATGTTGAAAATAAAAAAAAAGAATTGAAATTAGGCGTTTATATTAACTAAATAAAGAGAAGTATTTCTTAAAGTTATAATTATAGAAAACCGTTAATAGGTTAATGCTTTTTAATCATAATTATAAATGATACATATTGAATGTGCTCAAGGAATAAGCACTGATAAAAATAAAATTAAAGATGGAGAATGATCATGGTCTTAAAAAGATCAGTGCATATATTCAGTATTTGTCTGCCACTGACTTTAGGTATAAGTTCATTTACCTTTGCAAATAGTCAGCTGAAAACATTAACAGATTCGGAGTTGGCGGATGTGAATGGTCAGGCTTTGATGAGCTTGTCTTATCTTGCTCCTACAGATAATGCCAATCCAATGAAAAATATCTTCAATAACAACGTTGGTTTTTATAAGTTAGGTTTGGAAGCTGAACTGAATCTGAATGCTAATATTAAAAATCTGCAATTAGGATGTGGTGGTGTTAATGGAAAAGATGCATGTGATATCGACATCAAAAACCTAGCATTGAGTGGGTTGCCTGACTCTTATGATACAGATGGTGTCCCTATATTTAATAATGGGCGTGCCTCAACCAGTGGGTCAATTACCAATCCATTTATGGAATTTGCAATTGCCAATCCAAATTCAGCATCAACCCGTGAGGTTAAAGGTGTACGGTTTAGTGCAGAAAAAATCTCAGCTTTGTTGTCCGCCGGTTTAGAAAATGGAACGACATCTTCAACTACAGATGGTATACAGCGTCTCAGCGGTTTTATGCAGGTTGCTGGAACTACAGGTACAGCACAAACACAAGAAGCAAAATTTGGTTTAGCGAGTAAAGAACCTGGTGCAGGGGTAAATGATCAGCAACTCGAAGGGATTGCACATCTGGAAGTATGTCTAACCTCACTTTGTTTAATCAAACCCATTAATACAGATATTAAGTTTGTAAGTCGTACAGGTTCTGATAGTACAGGGATTACAGTGCCGTCTGTTTCAACCAATTTTGTACTAGAGCCTTTTACTGTAAATGGTAAACGGCAAACTCAAGCTGAGATTTATGATATTCGAACCAAGTTAGATACCATACCAATTGCACCGAATGGCGATCCAAGGTATCCAAGTTCAATGTTTGCAAATGATCAACTACGTGTGGATTTATCTTGTGATGCGCCAAGTTCAAACTTATCGTGTGATCTAACAACCTTACTTAAAGCAAATGCTAAGTTTAAAATGTCGGATGGCTCTGCAATCAATAACCTAAATTTGAAAATTGATTTCATTCAATCTTTAAGTATGTTTCACAATATTCCATTGACAGGCACAGGTGGGTATTTATCCTTACAAGATATTCCTCTGTTATGGCCAGGTGCTAAAATTTCAAGTTCAGACTCAAATAATAATAATTTAAGTACGATGTCAGGGAATACAGATGTTGCTCAGCCGGGTTGGTGGATGTCTTTTAATGATCCCGTTCAACTTGGCCACTTAAATGTAACGCAGCCCATTATTTTAGATAACAATACGCTTAAGCAGGTTGCTGAGAGAGTTTCGCAGACTTTAATGCAAACATCATCAGAGACACCTCAAGCTAAAGTCGTCGGTATTGGTGAGTTGATCGCATTACTTGCTGATCAACCTTTATCTTCCAAAGTGGTTGCGAATTTGGATTCCGCAACTCAAGCAAATCCAGTCTATTTACAGTTACAAAACCAAAGATTAGCCAATCAAACAGTAAAGTCTAACTGCTATGGCACATTAAAGTTCTGCTGATCAAATTGATGAAGAATAAAAAACCGCCAATTAGGCGGTTTTTTATATGTGTATTACTTGTGGAAAATTCGAGCTTTATCACGTTGCCAATCACGGTCTTTTTCTGTGGCACGTTTATCGTGAAGTTGCTTACCTTTAACCAAGGCAATTTCGAGCTTAACCAAACGTCCTTTCCAATAACATGCCAAAGGCACACAGGTATAACCTTTTTGGTTAATCGCACCTTGAAGTTTTTCAAGTTCACGACGTGAAAGGAGTAGCTTACGTGTCCGAGTCGCTTCAGCAACAACGTGCGTCGAGGCTGAAAGAAGTGGCTGAATTTGAGCACCAAAAAGAAAGGCTTCATCACCTTTAAAAATAATATAACTTTCAGTAATCGACATGCGACCAGCACGAAGTGATTTGACTTCCCAACCTTGTAACGATAAACCTGCTTCAAATTTTTCTTCAATAAAATAATCGTGGCGCGCACGTTTGTTCAGCGCAATCGTTCCACCATTATTCTTTTTTACGACAATTGATTTCGACATAATACTAATATTCCGAGATTACATGTATTTTGCCTTAAACTTGGCTTGAGGTGAAGTGATTTCAGGTATAACAGTAGTTCGCTATGAAACAAGTTTTTGTTAAACTATGTTCACATAATAAATCTTGAGTATAAATGGATGTCTAAAACTCGCGTCATCTATCCTGGAACATTTGATCCAATTACAAATGGTCACGTTGATTTAGTGACTCGCGCAGCGAAAATGTTTGATGAAGTCGTTGTAGCCATTGCGATTGGTCATCATAAGAATCCTGTATTTAGCTTGGATGAGCGTGTGGCGCTAGCGAAAGCTTCACTCAGTCATTTGTCGAATGTTGAATTTGTTGGTTTTGATGGTCTATTGGTTAATTTTTTCAATGAGCAAAAGGCAACCGCCGTACTTCGAGGTTTAAGAGCTGTTTCCGATTTTGAGTATGAGTTTCAGCTTGCGAACATGAATCGTCAACTTGATTCAAATTTTGAAGCCGTATTTTTAACTCCTTCAGAACAATATTCATTTATTTCATCCACACTTGTGCGTGAAATTGCCCGTTTAAATGGTGATGTAACCAAGTTTGTGCCTAAAGCTGTGGTTGAAGCATTTGAGCGGAAACATCAACAAGGTTGGTAGCGTGTCTTTATATATAACAGATGAGTGCATCAATTGTGATGTATGTGAGCCTGTGTGTCCAAATGAAGCGATTTATATGGGTGAATTGATTTATGAAATTCACCCCGACTTGTGCACTGAATGTGTGGGGCATCATGACCAACCGCAGTGTGCATTGTTTTGTCCTGTAGATTGTATTCCTCTCGATCCGAACCATACAGAATCACAAGATCAATTGATGGAAAAGTATAAAAAGTTAATTGCTCAAAAAAGCGCGAGCAATTAAGTTCAAAGTTTGTTAAGATGCGCGACTTGAAGTGAGCTAGACGATCGCTGCTGCGTAGATCTTCGTGATTGAAACAGGGGAGGAAAGTCCGGGCTTCATAGGGCAAGGTGCCAGGTAACGCCTGGGGGGCGAAAGCCTACGGAAAGTGCAGCAGAGAGTAGACCGCCACTTTGCAACTGATCTTCGGGTCGGCCTAGAGAGTGGTAAGGGTGAAAGGGTGCGGTAAGAGCGCACCGCATGACTGGTAACAGTTCATGGCATGGTAAACCCCACCGGAAGCAAGACCAAATAGGAATCCATTAGGCATGGCCCATGCTGGATTCGGGTAGGTCGCTTGAGCGTATGAGTGATTGTACGCCTAGAGGAATGATCGTTCACGACAGAACCCGGCTTATCGGCTCACTTCATCAAAATTTGATCAAACGGTGCGGATATTACTTGACGAATATTATAATCAAGTAGATAATGCGCCCACAGTTTACGGCTATGTAGCTCAGTTGGTTAGAGCACCGCACTCATAATGCGGGGGTCACAAGTTCAAGTCTCGTCATAGCCACCATTTTTATAGACCACACTCACTAGTGTGGTCTTTTTTTATGTGTAAATTAGAAATTATTTTATAATCTAAAAGCTAACGATACGAATTTTATTGCAAATCTTTTGGGTAAGTTTTTTGAAAATTTATTTTCATGATGCATAATTTATGCTTAAGAGCTAGATAAAGAGATGAATCAAAACTGATGTATATATAACGTGTAGCAAAATTTAATTTTATTCTGTGAATATGTATAACCTGACTCAGCAAAAAGTTAGTTAAAAGACAGAATGATGTATCTCTTGTTTAGTCACATTCTACTTGACTAGCATCAAGTTTAACTTTAGGAAACTCTTGATCAAATTTTTCAAGAATTCTGTTTTTATCGGTCAAATTGAAAATTTGGTCTTGCAGTTGTTCAATTTTCTTAGCTGTTAAGTGTTGCTTTGCACAATACAACGCAATTGCATTTTGTGTACGGATTTTAATTTTGTCATTTTCTGTGATTTGGTCAATTCTGACAAGTTTTTGTTGCGCACGGCTTAACTGCGCAAGACTTCGCTTTTGCTGCATAGATAGAAATATTTGTGAATTAATCCATTTTGCAACGTCCATACGGACACCGTGATATTCTACAAATATAGGGCTGATGAGTTGACAACCACTGACTAGGCTGATGAGTAAAATGGGCAATAAAATTTTTATCATTTTTGCATCATCTTCAATTTATAAATCCATTTTAAAGATAATTTTCACTTAGTATGGATTAATTTTAGACACATAGTGCATGTTTGTTTAAACACTGAACATTAGTGAGTATTACTGCTTGACGCGACCATAAGAACTTTAGATAATGCGCGCACAGGTTACGGCTATGTAGCTCAGTTGGTTAGAGCACCGCACTCATAATGCGGGGGTCACAAGTTCAAGTCTCGTCATAGCCACCATTTTTATAGACCACACTCACTAGTGTGGTCTCTTTTTTTGTGCATAAAAACTGAAATAAATAGAATAGTCGCGTAATCACTCATTCAGAGATATTGTTATAATTTATTCGATTCACTATGCTGGCTTAAGTATGCTTGAATCTGTTGCTGCGTGTCAGCATGGCTAAAATAAGGTTCGACCAAAGATAAAATAATAGGATCGAGTAAGCTCTTATCATTCAATGCTTTCATGGTAAAAGGAATAAATCGATCAGCCTCCTCGTATAAATCTGATTCATTTATACCGACAGCAAGCAATAATTCTTGAAGGCTATATTCGCCAAAATAACCATAAAATGAAGAGACAACACTCAAAATAATGTTTTGCATTTGCGGTGTTTCGCGCAATTCTTTCCAAGTTTCATAGACTAAAATAAAGAAATCTTCTAAGTCTATAGATTGAATTTGGGAAATAGCATCTTTAAACGTTCTCGTTTTGACTTCAGACCAAATATCTAAGCAGATTTCAGCGAGTTCTTGACTCGGTAAGGTGATGATATAACTCAGTTGTTTGAGAATCACTTGAGCAAGCTGTTTCTCAAGTTTGAGTTCAACATTGTGTTGTTGTTCTTGCACAAAGCTAAGTAGCTTAGCACTGAGCCCTTGTTGCTTAATATTCAGCTTACGTAATTGATCAAGCCAAGGTGTATTGCTTTCTAAAATTTGATTGGCTAAATGTAGGCTGATGAGCTGTGCTTTGGGGTTTTGACTAATACTTTGCTCAAGATAATTTCGAGCTTGTTCTAATTCTAAGATCTTATAAAGCCATGTTTCAAAAGATTGATCTGAAATGAGGGTATTGATCGTTGAGTGATTAGCGATAATCAACTGATGGATTTTTTGTGCAACAAAGCCAATAAACTCAAGTAATTCAGGACCTAAGTTGAGGTCAAAAGCATATTTTGAAACAACATCATGGAGTTGTTCTAATTGAATCACTTCATTGAGTTGAATTTGATCCGCTTGAATAAAGATCTGATCAATAAATTGCTTGAGATAGGGGCTATTTTTATGTTCTAAAAGTTGTTTTTTAATAAACTGAACCTGCCCAAGCATAAGCGCTTGAGCAAGTTTTGAAGCGAGTGTCTGATTAGACACCTGCTTTCCATCCATTTACGATTGGATAGCGACGTTCACGACTGAATGCACGTGAGCTAATACGCGGTCCAATTGCACCTTGACGACGTTTATACTCATTACGATCAACCAGTTGAATGACTTTAATCACAACCTCTTTATCGAAGCCTTTTTCAATGATGTCATCTTGACTCATATCTTCCTCAAGATAAGCATAAAGAATCGCATCAAGAATGTCATAAGATGGTAATGAGTCTTGATCTTTTTGATCTGGGCGTAATTCAGCTGATGGTGGGCGAGTGATCACACGCTCAGGAATAACAGGCGTTTCCTCTAAGCTATTACGGTATTTTGCAAGCTCAAAAACAATCGTTTTATAGACGTCTTTCAGGACTGCATAACCACCGACCATATCGCCATAAAGAGTACAGTAACCGACAGACAACTCAGATTTATTGCCTGTAGATAAAACAAGATTACCAAATTTGTTCGATAAGCCCATTAACAATGTTCCGCGTGCACGCGCTTGAAGATTTTCTTCAGTCGCATCTGCGGGTGAGTTACCAAAGAATGGAAACAAGGTTTGCATAAAGCTATTTACGATTGGATGAATTTCGGCAATTCCGAACGTCACACCCATGCGTTTTGCTTGTTCAGTTGCATCTTCAACACTGATTTGAGAGGTATAAGTGTAAGGCATCATCACAGCTTGAACTTTATCTGCACCAATCGCATCAACAGCAATGGCAAGGGTTAAAGCAGAATCAATGCCACCAGATAAACCTAAAATCACACCAGGGAAGCCAGAGCGCTGAACGTAATCACGTGTACCAAGTACAAGGGCTTGATAAATTTCAGCCATGGTATCTAAGGCAGGCGCTTTTTCAGTAATTTTATAAGCTTTATTTTCGATTTCATACTCAACAGTATAAAGATCTTCTTTGAAGCTTGGCGCTTCTAAAGCGACTTCACCTGCATTGGTAATGACAAAGCTTGTACCATCAAAAATCAAATCATCCTGACCACCCACTTGGTTGGTATAAACGATATTGATATTCAGCTGACGAGCAAGCTCTTTTAAAGTCAAGATACGGTGTTGTGGCTTACCGACTTCATAAGGAGAAGCATTCAGCACCAACACAGTTTCAACATTCAGCTGTGCAATTTGTTGAGCTGTTTCGAGCTTCCAAATGTCTTCACAGATTAATACGCCAAATTTATGACCTAGATATTCAAAGATTAGGTGCTGATGACCCTCGCTAAAGTAGCGTCTTTCATCAAATACGCTGTAATTCGGCAAGTTTTGTTTATTGTAAACACCCAATACTTGCCCATCTTTCATGACAGCAGCAGAATTATAACGTTCACCATTTTCAGCTTGATTGACAAAGCCAAAAACCAAAACGATGTCTTTGACGTCTGCAAGTTGCTCAAATGCAGATGCTGTACGTTTGGTTAAGCTGGGACGTAACAATAAATCTTCAGCAGGGTAGCCGATTGTTGATAATTCAGGGAAAACAATTAAATCTACATTTTGCTTTTTAGCTTCATTTGCAAGTTCAATCATTTTTTGAACATTAGCTTCTATATTTCCAGTATGTGGAGAGAATTGAGCAAGAGAAACTTTAAAACTTTTCATTTAAACAAGATCCTATTCCTATAGGGTGAAAATATACACAAAATGCTGATTTGTATCGATATAATTGTACAGCTGTGTGTGTTGGATAGTACTACACTGCCAAAGGGCTAAAATTTAAATCATTACGAAGACATAAAAAATTATTTCTTACATGAACAAATCTGACTCTTCTGTATTCTATCTAAAAATAAATCATATACTAGCGTTACATGGTGAATATTCAACATTAACAGTACATTTCATGGATATTTTAATCACGGATGTTTTCTGGATAAATATATAAAAATGCAGTTGAATGTTGAAGTGAATCCTTCATTGAGAAATCATTTCATTACAGGTCTATATTTGGGCATGTGATACTTCAATCTTAAGATAAAATAATATTATCAATTTTCCCTAAAAAAATGTCTTTAGCAATGTCACCTTGTTGTTCGATATTGTATTCAAAGAATTTTTTATTTTTTTCTAATTTGTATTTGTACGGATCATACTTTTTAAAGCTCAGAAAATAAGCCGTCTGAAGAAATGCGCCTTTTAATAATACATTAATATTCTGCTGATATTGGTAGATATGCGCCATCTCGTGGATAAATACAGCTTGGTAGCCTAAACTTTGCTTACTGTAATCACTTAAGTAATTTAAACTTCGTGCATGAATATAACCCGTGGGTGCCATAAAGACATGAATGGATTGCCATGGTAGATAGGGGTGATTCATCACTTTCACTTCATCATAGCGAATAAGATGTCCAAAAACCTGTTGGCAAAGTTTAATTTCTCCCACAGTTAATCCACGGCAACGAAATCGTTGCATTTTCAAAATACGAATTAATAAATTCCAGAAAAGTTGCATCAATATCCTTAAAATGATGTTCAATCATTTTTTATTCTTGATTTAAACATTTGCTAATAGAAAGTAGATCTGAAGTGTATTTTTTACTCAAGGAATACTTATCTCATTCTACACTAGGATTTAACACAGCGACTCTTCAGCGGTTCAAATCTCTTACCTTAGCTCCTATCGATTTTAAGACGCCAAAGTAAAAATGTCCTTTAATGATATAGATATAGATTCTAAAGAAAAATAATCACCAAGATTGTCTGACAAGTTATCGCTTAGGCATAATTTGCACATTAAAAAGGACATTTTTGCACATTGTAATGTTCATATTTGACTTAAATTTTAGCAAAAGGATGATTCAATCACGTTTTTGTGAAGTTGAATTTAATGTTTAATTCAGTAGAGTATTCGACATGTTAATCACTCAGCCTATAAAAAAAATATCTAAAGTTTTTTCTGGTCGAAAATTTGATCCAGCGAAACAGTCTAAAATAATTCCTATTCGCCATATGAAGTTTGATTTTGATCCTAAACTGATTGATCCTAAATTTTATATGAATGCTGAGCTTGCAAGTGCATATTTTGCATCGTTATCCATTTTCTTAACATTGGGTGAAGACTTGGTCATTGATACGGCTCGATATCATCGTGATTTTATCAAAGATCCTTTGCTTAAACAGCGTGTAACCTCTCTGATTGGACAGGAAGCAATTCATTCTAAAATGCATGAAGAAATGAATGAAGCTTATAAAGAGATTGATTTACCAGTGCAATTCTTTCGCTTCTTAGCACATTATGTTTTTGAATACGGGTTTAACCGCTTACCTCAACCCATGAAATTGTCTTTAATGGCAGGGATTGAGCATTTTACCGCAGTGCTTGCCGAATATATGATGAATCATGAAGAGATATTCTTTCGATCTCAAGATGAAAAACAACGTGCGATTTGGATGTGGCACATGCTAGAAGAATCTGAGCATAAAGATATTGCGTATGATGTTTTTCAGACACTTTCAGACAACTACTTATTACGCATTGCAGGTTTCTTCCCTGCATTGATCACGATTCTCGTGCTTATCTCTGCTGCTTCAACGATTGTGCCGTTCTATCGCAAGCCAAGTAATTTGGTGAGTTTAAGCTATTGGAAAGATATTCCACGCAGTTTTAGTTTAATTTTTGGTTTAAAAGATGGTGTTTATGGTAGTTCAATTAAACATATCTTTGATTATTTACGTCCAGATTTTCATCCGAATGATCATGATACGTCTGAATTCCTTGAATACTACAAAGAGAAATTACTTAATCCAGAAACTGGTTTGTTAACCCCATATCTTGTGAAAGAGTTCACGCCAGCACTACGTAGTTAATCAATAAATATAAAAAATGGATGATTGAAGATGGGATTATTTTCAAAAAAAGTGAAGCCGAGTCAAAATGCTTATGCAGTTGTGACTGGAGCAGGGAGTGGAATCGGACGAAGTTTTGCTATGGAGTTAGCAAAACGAGGTGGACACATTATTTGTGCAGATATTAATTTACCTGCTGCTGAAGAAACTGTGCAATTGATTCAATCTGAAACTGGTCAAAAAGCTTTTGCTATAAGGTGTGATGTTGGAATCAAGGAAGAAGTGCAGTCACTTTCGGAACAGGCTGAAAAATTATTGAATCATCCTGTATCACTCGTCATTAATAACGCGGGTGTTGGGTTAGGTGGTCGTTTTGATGAAGTGTCTTTAGAGGACTGGCAATGGTGTATGCATGTCAACCTGTGGGGAGTAATTCACGGATGTCATTATTTTGTGCCAAAATTTAAGAAACAAGGCTATGGTGCAATTATTAATGTTGCATCTGCGGCGGGCTATACTGCAGCGCCTGAAATGACGGCGTATAACGTGACTAAATCAAGTGTGTTGGCGCTTTCAGAAACATTATCAGCTGAACTTTATCCAGATAATATTCGTGTCAATGTGCTTTGTCCCACGTTAGTACCCACCAATATTATGAAAAATGGTCGCTTACCGTCAAAATATTCAGGCTTAGCGGATAATTTGCTTCAGAATCACGCCTTCGTGACCAGTGATCAGGTGGCACAAAAAACACTGAATAATTTAGACGCTGGAAAGTTGTATACGATTCCACAACCCGATGCAAAACTCTTTTGGCTCATGAAACGTGCTTCACCCGCACTCTATGCAAAGGTACTGGGTATGGGATATCCATTATTTAAAAAATACGTCAAATAAGAAGCTCTCAAGCTATGTTGAATGTGAAGCTCTGCAGTAAATTGATAAGAGAACAAGTATGCCAAATAAAAAAACAGTGAAATCAAAGATCGTCGTCGCTCAAAAACAGCCAGTGGATACAAATGACGCTCAAATTGAATCAAATGGCGTTGTAAAAGCAACAGATGTAAATGTCGTCGATACGGCTAGTGCTAATGTCAGTATTGAGAGCGCTGGAAAGAATCATGTGGTTGAAGATGCAGAGTTGGGCACTTTAAAAAAAGATCAAGACACTCTTGCTGATATAAAAAGTCAGCAAGATTCACAGAAGCAAAAAGACTCAGAGAAGCAAAAAGAATTACGAAAACAAAAAGATTCAGCTCAGGCAAATACTCATAAGCAAAAGAGTGAAGATATTGCCTTATTTGATCAGGATTCAGGTGCACATATTTACGACACCATTGTTGTTGGGGCAGGTATATCAGGTATCGCTGCAGCATATAAAATGAATCAAGTCGGTTATCACGATTACGTGGTACTTGAGAAAGCAGATCGAGTAGGCGGGACATGGCGTGATAACAACTATCCAGGGTGCGGATGTGATGTGCCGTCTGCGCTCTATTCTTTTTCTTTTGCGCCAAGTCATCAGTGGAGTCATTTATTTGCTAAGCAGCCTGAAATTTTAAGTTATTTGGAAGATGTTGCTACAAAATTTGATCTCAATAAAAAAATCAAATTTAATCATGAATTGATTAGTGCAAAATGGGATGATGCCAAAGGCATTTGGAATTTAGAAACATCCAAAGGTCAATATCAAGCAAAAACAGTGATGTTTACTACAGGTCCAATTACTGAGCCTTCAATGCCTAAGTTAAAAGGTATTGAAACTTTTAAAGGGGAAATGTTCCATTCTGCACGTTGGAATCATGACTATGATCTAACTGGTAAACGTGTTGCAGTGATTGGTACAGGTGCTTCAGCGATTCAATTTATACCCCAAGTACAACCACTTGCCAAAGAATTGTACGTGTTTCAAAGAACGGCGCCTTGGGTCTTACCTAAAGCAGATATGGATCTAAACGATACCGCGAAGAATATTATTAAACGCTTCCCCGTGATTCAGCAGGCTTGGCGTAACAGTATTGCTCAAATACTCAACGGTATTAACTTTGGTTTGCGTAATCCTAAGACCTTAAAGCCTGTGAATGTGTTGAGCCGTCAACTTTTGAAATTACAGATTAAAGATGATCAATTGCGTAAAGATGTAACGCCTAATTTTGATATTGGTTGCAAGCGTTTATTGTTTGCAAATAACTATTATCCTGCTTTGCAACAAGAAAATGTCAGTCTTATACCTCATGGGTTAGTTGAAATAGAGGGTAATACTGTTGTTGCTGCAAATGGCGAACGTCACGAAGTTGATGTCATCATTTGGGGAACAGGTTTTGAGGTCTCACATCCTCCGATTGGTAAACGTGTTTATGATGTAGAAGGTAAGTTACTTGCAGATCGATGGAAAGATTCATCTCCCGAAGCTTATCTTGGGACGAGTATAGAAGGTCTACCGAATGCTTTCTTGGTTCTGGGTCCGAACATCTTGGTTTATGATTCTTTTATTGGCATTGCAGAAGCTCAAATTGGTTATATCATTGATGGTTTAATCAAAATGAAGTCACAGAACATTAAAAAAATTGTGATCAAGAAGGATGTTATTGCTAAGCATAACCATCAGGTTCAAAAGCATCTGAAAACGACTGTATTTAACGCAGGCGGTTGTAAGAGTTACTATCTCGATGTGAATGGGCGTAACTTCGCTGCTTGGCCTTGGTCATTGAAAGAGCTTAGACGTCGTTTGAGCAAAATGGACTTAGATCACTATTCACAAGCTTCTTAATTTTTATTAGATTGATGCTGAAACCTCAAGTGAAACCGCACTTGGTTTTTTTACTTCTTACATACGTATGATATTAAAACTAGAATGAATAGGCGGTATTAATTTATCTTATTAAAACCAATCTAATCCTAACCATTCTAGTTCAAAAGTGAATTGAATAAAAAACCACCCAGAAGGGTGGTTTTTTGTGTCGATCAACGCTGTTCGAATTAACGAACGATGTCGCGTTGAACTTCGCCAGTGTAAAGCTGACGAGGACGACCGATCTTGTAAGGACCGCTGTGCATTTCTAACCAGTGGCTGATCCAACCAACTGTACGTGCAAGCGCAAAGATCACAGTAAACATTTCTGTTGGGATACCAATCGCTTTAAGGATGATACCTGAGTAGAAGTCTACGTTAGGGTATAGGTTACGTTTGATGAAGTATTCGTCAGAAAGAGCAATACGTTCAAGTTCCATAGCCAAAGCCAATTGAGGATCATTGATGCCAAGTGCACTTAACACTTCGTCACAAGTCTCTTTCATTACTTTCGCACGTGGATCGAAGTTTTTGTAAACTCGGTGACCGAAGCCCATCAGTTTAACTTCTTTAGTTTTCACTTTTTCCATGAAGCCAGCAACGTTGTCTACAGTGCCAATTTCATCAAGCATCTTAAGAACAGCTTCGTTCGCGCCGCCGTGAGCAGGACCCCAAAGTGCAGAGATACCAGCAGCAATACATGCATACGGGTTAGCACCAGTAGAACCAGCTAAACGTACAGTAGACGTAGAAGCATTTTGTTCGTGGTCAGCATGAAGCGTGAAAATACGGTCCATTGCTTTTGCAAGAATTGGATCAACTTTGTAATCACGATCCGCTGGAGTAGCGAACATCATGTACAAGAAGTTTTCAGCGTAGCTCAAGTCATTACGTGGGTAAACAAATGGTTGACCAACAGTGTACTTGTAGCTCCAAGCAGCTAAAGTAGGAATCTTCGCAATTAAACGGATCGCAGTGATTTCACGGTGATCAACGTTTTCAATGTCTAAGTTGTTGTGATAGAACGCAGATAACGCACCAACAACACCCACCATGATCGCCATAGGGTGAGCATCACGACGGAAGCCATTGTAGAAACGGCTCACTTGGTCATGAACCATAGTATGGTTGCGAACTTTAGCGTCAAATTCAGCTTTTTGTTCAGTTGTTGGAAGCTCACCATTTAACAATAGGTAGCAAGTTTCTAAGTAGTCAGCTTTAGTCGCTAACTGATCGATAGGGTAGCCACGGTGAAGGAGAACACCTTTACCACCATCAATGAATGTGATTTTAGACTCGCACGCAGCAGTAGCCATAAAACCAGGATCAAAAGTGAAGTGACCTGCGGCCAATACATCTTTAACGTCAATTACATCTGGGCCCAATGTGCCGCTGTAAATTGGTAAGTCAATTTCTTTGCCATCAAGCTGTAAAACGGCTTTTTTGCCAGTTGCTTCAGACATTCAATATATCTCCTGTCCTGGTGAATGTATAATCCGCCCCGAAATAATTCAGTATTTTCCTTGGGTGGACGGTTTCAAATTTGCTTTAAGATTAGTGAGTAGCCAAAAAAAGTCAATTATACTTATGGATAAAAATGACCTTCTCGAGTTGCTGTACTACTTGACAGTTAAACTACGGTTATATGTGCATTCACTAGTGCCGCAGTATAATAAGTCAAATTTCTTAACAGGTGCATAAAAAAAACCGCTTTAACGGGTATATTTTGACGTTTTGAATCATTCTCATGCTGTTTCCTCATTATTCTTATACATATCTTGTCTATATAAAAATAATTTTTATAAGGCTAATTTATTGATTTTAATATTGATCCTTTTAATTTTGAAAAAGATAAAATGATTGAAATATTTTTTTTCACTTTAAATCTTAATTTTTTAGAACGGGTGTTGTCTAAGCAATTAAAGATATCTATAAGCTTTAATAGCAATAGTATTAATAGGCGAGTTTAAAGAAATGAATTCAAATCATATTTAAGCTTGTTTAATTTGGAATCTAATGGTTTAAATCAAGCCATGAAATTAAGAGTAAAAATAAATTAAAAGAACTGTATATTCATTTTTCTAATACAAAGATGATTTAATAATTAAAATTGCTTATTTGCTTATAAGATTTTGATATTTATAA